>CAZQQC010000004.1:0-51868 GCA_964595365.1 uncultured Melioribacter sp. | reverse complement strand
CAACAAAAATTTGTTTGTCGAACCCAAACCTTGTGTAACATCAGTTATTAACACTTGCCAATTATTTTGACGATAGCAAGAAACAGATGATTTTTGCTTAAAAATAGGTTTTGCTATCTTTAATTAATAATTTTTTACTTTTTCTTACAAGAATGTGATTTACACATTATGAAATTTAAGGTTTTACTCTTTTATAAATATATCAAAGTTCCGGAACCCGACAAATTTCAGGAAGAACATTTAAAGTTTTGCCAGGCAAATGATATCAAGGGACGGGTTTGGATTTCGAATGAAGGAATTAACGCAACGGTGTCCGGTACCGTTGAGAATATTGAAAAATATAAATCGGAAATTAGAAAATACCCGGAGTTCAGAGACATCTGGTTCAAGGAAGATAAATACAACGAGCATGCGTTTCGTAAAATTCACGTGCGCCTGAAAAAGGAAATTGTGAATACTGGTTTCGGTGAAGTTGATCTTTTCAAAACTGCCCGGCGTTTGAGTCCGGAAGAGCTGAATCAATTTTACGAAAGCGGAAAAGATTTCGTAATTGTTGATGCTCGAAATAAATATGAAAGTGTTATCGGAAAATTTAAGAATGCTATCACGCCGGAAATGGAAACCTTTCGTGATTGGCTCAAAGTTGTAGAAGAACTAAAAGAATTTAAGGACAAAACAATTGTTACCTACTGTACAGGCGGAATAAGATGTGAAAAGGCTTCCGCACTTTTAGTTGAAAGAGGATTTAAAGATGTTTATCAGATGAACGGCGGGATTTGGAATTACGTTACGCAGTATCAAGACAAATACTGGGAAGGAAGTGTTTTTGTTTTTGATGAACGCCGGATTGTTACGCCGAACACAAAAGAAAAAACCAAGCATACCGGAAAATGTTATTATTGCGGAAAACCGACTTCCTACTACATAAACTGCCACAATCAAGATTGCGATAAAATGCTTCTTACTTGCGACGAATGTAAAGTTGAAAATGATTATTGCTGCTCTGACGAATGCCGCCACGCGCCTAACAGAAGAAAGAGAGTACATGGATAAATAGATTTCTGCGGTCAGCTCAAGCAGGAAGATTGTATTGTCGAACCCATTGGTTGAAAAATTTTTCCACAAATATATAAATCCATTCTTTGCCGAAAAGAAAGAGTTTATTTTATACAGACTTATAATCTGAGAGCGGCAGTCTTTTTTACTATAATCTTTTTCCCTAGAAAGAAATCCATTAATTATATTTCAACTAAGCAATTAGTATAACAACAAAGCATTCTTTGTATGAAAAATCATTTCATCAAATTGGCAATACTAATGTTCTGCATTTTAAAAGCGCCGGGAATATTTGCACAGAGCGGTTCAACTATTACGTTTAGCGAGATCATGTTTAATCCGGCGGAAACAAATGGAGAGTTTGTGGAAATCTATAATACTTCCACAACTCAATCCGTTGATCTCACCGGATTCAAATTCAAGTACTACACTTCTTCAAACAACAGTATTGTTGCCTCAAGCGGGGGAATGATTTTAGGCCCCCAAAAGTTTGCAGTAATACTTCAGGGAAATTACGATTACACAAACGGCATTTACAAAAATTTAATTCCTCCGGATGCAATTGTACTGAAGATAAGCTCTAATAATTTCGGCTCGTCGGGAATGGCAAACACAATTAGCCGTGATATTTATTTAATAAATACAGATGGTGTAACAATAGACGGTTATACTTACTCGGCTGATAACGGAACTGGGATTTCGGATGAAAAATATCTTCTAACAAAAAATAACAGCGCCGGAAATTGGAAAAATTCTTTTTATGTAAACGGAACGCCGGGTGCAAAAAATTCCGTTTCTCCGTTCAATTATGATTTGAACATTGCCTTCGTGGGTATCGAACCTACGCGTGTAAAACCGGGCGATTCTGTCAGCGTTTTTGTAAAAGTAAAGAATGCTGGTGCACAATCAGCGCTGTCTTTCAATATCGGTTTATTCAACGATTTAAATAAAGATTCGATCGGACAGATTGGCGAAACATTTTACAACAATAACTTTACTAATCTATCGAGCAACGATTCGCTGATTGTTCGGAAGAAGCTTTATATTCAAGATGCAGGAATCTTTCAACTGCTTGCAAAAGTTACATTCGAGCAGGATGAAAACCAAAATAACAATTCCGACGTTTTTAGTTTTGTTGTTTCTTCCAATCCATCGATCAACAAACAAATACTTATAAATGAAATAATGTACGATCCTTACACAGGCGAATCCGAATGGATTGAAATTGTAAATGCTTCCATCGATCCCGTGAATTTGGAAAACTGGTCTATCAGCGATCTGCTAACAACACCTACAAAAGTAACAATCGTATCAACAGACAGGTTTTTAAATCCGGGTGAGTTTGCAATTTTAACACGGGACACTTCGCAATTCCCTTATTATCCGCCGAAGAATTTCTTTCAAACAAAGTTCGGTGCTCTCAATACAACCGATGGTGTCGTAATTTACGATTCGCGAAATATTGTGGTCGACAGTCTGAAATACAATTCAGTTTGGGGAGGTGCAAAAGGATTCTCGCTTGAAAGGATTTCCTATTTCCGGGCATCAACCGATAGTACGAATTGGGCAACAACACTTAGCACTAATGGCGGAACACCGGGACTAATAAATTCCGTTGCGAATACTCCGCGTTATTATTTTGGAAGCCTGGTTATAAATGAAATTATGTATGATCCTGCGGTCACAAATTCGGAATACATAGAGTTTTACAACACATCAAACGATTCACTTCAAATTGGCGGAATGCAAATCAAACTTGGAACAAGCTCGAAAGCAAAACTTTCTAACTTATACTTAAAAATCGCGCCAAAGGAATATTTTGTTTTAGCGTCCGATTCGTCAATTTTTCAAAATTATACCTGGCTGAAAACCGAATCGAAAATTCATATTGCAAGCAGCAGCTTTAGTTTATCAAATGACGGCGAGACGCTTGTTCTTATAGATATTGCCGGCAAAATTTTGGACTCGCTCACATATTTTCCGTTTTGGCACAATAGTAATGTTATCGCGACTAAAAACAGATCGCTTGAAAGACTAAATCCCTCGTTGAATTCAAACGACAAATCGAATTGGAGTACTTCTGTGAGCAATTACGGCGGAACACCCGGAATGGTGAATTCAGTCTTTACAGAAAATTTGTCGCGTGAGTCTTCGGTTACAATTAATCCCAATCCCTTTTCGCCGGATAATGATGGCTTCGAAGATTTTGCAATTATAAATTTAGATTTGAACCAGACGCTTTCACAAGTGAGAATAAAAGTTTACGATAACCAGGGACGTATAGTTAGAACACTTGAAAATAGCCGCCCTTCTGCATCCAGGAACACGATTATATTTGATGGAATGGACGACACCGGCAAACCGCTGCGTATCGGAATTTATATTTTGTTGATTGAAACTGTTTCTGCAAATGGCGAAACAATACAAACAATGAAAGCACCTGTTGTTATTGCCAGGAAGCTATAAGAAAAACTTTCAAACTTGCCTTACGCAAGGTTTGGGCTCGACAAACAAATTTTTGTTGTTTTATAGAAAATACCCGTTTTGCAATCTTAATTTTTCATGGTCGATCAAAGCTTGCGTAACATCAGTATAAGTTACAAACTATCTTGGCCAGAGCCAGCCGAATACACCGGCGGTTAACAGCGCATAGATCAATCCATCGGTCGTAGATTTAATTGTTGTCTTCCATGAACGTCCGTACCAAATAGAAAACTGCCAAAGCGCAAATGAATATCCCATGAAAGCAGCGGTTCCTACAAAACGAAAAACCTGTAAGTAAGTTGCAGCTTCGGGTAGAGCGCGGCTTGCAACGTAAGCAGCAAAAAATCCTACGATTACAGAATAGAGAAACCATAGAAAAAGCGACGAGCCCATATGCCATTTACCGCTTGGTCTCACAGTAACAATCATAACGGGACCTTTATTTATCTTCTCGGCAAATTCGGGAGATTTCATTTCTTGCGAGCTTGATGTGCACGGCACCATATAATCGGCGGGAGGAATGTTGAACGGACGGAGCGCATCCATTACCCTGTCTTCCTCCGGCATTTTCTTATAATCGTTTTTGTGCCACGGCATCGCCATGTGTATCACAGAGCTGATGGCAAATACAATCACCGCCGATAAAAGTATCGGCAGCCAGAGAGCTGTTAATTCCGTCATGCTGGTTCTCCTTTTGTAGTTAGAAATCCGGCAGAAATTTTTCTGTCGCCCTTTTGTGCTGAAAATAATTTCTGTTTTATAAGTAGATTTGATAACAACTTAACAAATTGAAATTTAGCTCTCAAGAAAATTTTTTTGCTTATCGAAAAGTGTAATTACAAAAGATTTGAAATTTGTTGTTGAGGAACTTAGCTATCATTGTCTGCGATCGAATTAGGCAGATTATTGCCCCAGCGATAACCTTAAATTGCTTATCCGAATAGAACTGAATAAATAAGAAATCCCACCGTAAATAAAACTGTAAATCCCAATATAGACATCAGGAAATAGAAAGCTATATCGTTCAATTTGTTTTTCGGTTTTTCTGTTTCTGTTGCCATCTATCCAACTCCATTGAAAAGTTATACTGAAATTTAACGCCGAAAAGATAATTAATTTTTGAGGAAAATTTTGCATTGCACCGAAAATAAAATAACTCAAAAAAAGGGGAAATAGAATTGAAACAGGAAACACATTTCACGGTACAAGAATTAGTTTGTGGTTATCTTCGTTTGCTGCAGTCCGGTTGTTAGCGGATAGAATCATTCTATATCGATTTGTATTTATAATGACATTCAAATAAATATAGTTTATAGGTCTGCAATCTTATTTCTTACCAATTTTTTATGTGTCTCGCTTTTGCTATTTTCTATTACCCAGTTATAACACTTAAGCGCTTCTTGTTTTTGTTCAAGTGCTGCGTAACAATCCCCCATAACAATATGTCCCCATGAATCTAACTCTGGAGCTATTCCCCTATTTATAAGTTCTTCCCATAAATTTATTGTTGTTGAATAGTCTTTTGATTGAGTTAGATTGTATGTTAAACGAAGATATATATTACCCACAATTCCCTTATTTATTTCTGACAGTTCTTCTTTTTTAGAGAGTTGAATTGCTTCATTTAACAATTTGTTGCCTTCAGATATCTCTTTTTTAGATGTATACTCGTTAGCCAATTCTAGAATTTCATAATATTTTGAGTTAGGAATTTCAGTAATCAATTCCTCTACGAGTTTATTCACGTGATTATGTTTGCTTTGTCTTATACGAAGTTTAGCTAGCATTTCCATAGCTTCAAAGCGTGCAAATTTTCCATTTTTTATAACTCTTTGAAAATAGTCAAGTGCTTCTTCCTCACTTCCACTCCTTCCGAGTATCCATAAAATTGGCTTAATATACCATGGGACATTACTAGCATAAAAATTAAAAATAGCTTTACTCAGATAGACATCTCCCCAGTGCGGAGATAATCCGATTAATTTCCCGTGATAATCCAGTCCCTTTCTCCCTATTGAAGCTGCTTTTAATATGTCGCCATTATTTGCGTGATATATCCCGATATATCCATAAGCAGCACCAGTATAAAACAATGCTACAGTGTCGTTCTCATTTTTCTTTAGGAAATCCTCACCAGAACTAGTAACCCTTGAGAATGCATTATATGCAGAATCAAATAATGCATGAAATTTCGGTTCTTCGACCTTATAACCAAGCTTGACTTTTTGTGCTACAACAAGGCTCTTGCGAAATAAAATCATCGCTTGAAAGTAGTTCCATTGTAAACTGTTTGGCTCACTACTTAGGTGTTTATTCAAAAGTTTTAAGGCTTCGCCAAATTCAAGGTTATAAGTTAAAAAGACTATTTTCCCGGCGTCCTTATTAGGATGTTCTAATTGAAAATCTTTTCCTATGACTTGAGTAAAAAAGATTAATAATATTAACGATATTTTATACATATTAATTTTTAAATGTATTGAAAATTTTGTCAAAGAATATTTATGACTGTTGAAAACGTCCCTACAATCGGGTGATGAAAGTTAATAAAAAGCGATAGCATTTTTTAGCCAATCTTTGTTTTGTAAAACAACACCGCATACTTCCAATGGAGATTTACCATTCTTGATTCTGTTTCTTCCTCTGCAATCTGTGTATGGCTTGAATCTCAAGTAGTTCTTGTAAAGGTTTAGATAGTTTTCCGCATATACAAATTTCTGGAACGATTCTATTGTCTTTAATCTTCTCATTAACTGACGATTAATGTCTTCGGCTATATTATTTGTCTTCTTAATCAACGGATATTTTTGGTGCGTTAGAGGTTTATTAAGATTGCGATCAAAAAACTCGAATAGTTTCGGATATTTACTTTTGTAGTTGAGCAAACCCTTTAAGATTTTATTGGATTGTTTTTTCCTTCGACTGTAAAAGAGTTCTCTTGCTAAATCAAAAATCTTTTCGGCTTCCATGTATTCTTTCTGTCTCATCTCATAGGTTGCCTTGTCATCAGCCTTAGTCTTTTGAAAAGCCTTTCTCTTCTGTTTCAACTGGATAATTTTATCAACGCTATCCAGTACGTGCTTAAGACATTTTTGATGAGGCACTTTTTTCCCCAACTCTTTTTCTATTGATTTTTCAAGCATTTCATCGAGGTTGGTAGTTGTCGATTTGAATGGATAGACTATTTTGGACGATACTCTTCTTTTATTTATTTTTATTAGTAGAGTTACACAAATCGATCCCTATTAACGGACGATTGCTGGAAAGAATAATTATTAACAAGCCGGACTTGATCGTTAAGACAGGTACCATGCAAAATGAACGACAAAAAATTACTCGCTTTCGGAAGCTTTAATCCATCGATAAACATATTCCTACTGAAATTTGTTTCTCAAGAAATTTTTCGTTTGTGTCGATCGTTCCGGTCAAATTTAAGAGTGCTAAAAATGTATAGTGCAATTGGGACCAAGCCATATGAGAAATTACAGATTTGATTTTGTGATTATTGGTGCAGGTTTATCGGGATTGTTTTCGGCGCTCAATGCTGCCAGATACGGTTCGGTTGCTTTAATAAGCAAAACTACGCTTGAGATCAGCAATTCTTATTTAGCCCAGGGCGGAATTGCTGCTGCAATAGATCCGGAAGATTCTTCCTCACTACACATTTATGATACCATTAACGCCGGACGCGGTTTATGCAATCCTAATGCGGTAGAAGTTCTGGTTAATGAGGGTAAAGATATTATTCAATTGCTGATTGAAATGGGAATGCCATTCGACACAGTTGACGGAAAATTTTCGTTAGGACTTGAAGGAGGGCATTCTAAAAGGAGAGTGCTGCATGCCGGCGGTGATTCCACCGGAAAAGAACTTGTCAACTTTATTCTTCCTTTTGTTCTGAAAGAAAAAAAAATAAAAATTTACGAAAACATTCTTGCGTATGAATTAATCCTTGAAGATGAAAGTTGTACAGGCTTAAAATGTTACGATCCTAATAGACAAACAGTTTTTAATATTGAAAGCCGGTGCACGATAATTGCTACAGGCGGTGCTGCCGGTTTGTACATGCGAACAACCAATCCGCCGTCTTCTGTAGGAGAAGGGATATCGTTAGCTTACAATGTTGGTGCCGAAATCGAAAGCATGGAGTTCATTCAATTTCACCCTACTGCATTCTATTCTGCTAATGGAGAAACATTTTTAATTTCCGAAGCCGTCCGGGGCGAAGGTGCATATCTAGTTAATCATGAAGGTAAACGTTTCTTAGCCGATTGGGATTACACCGAACTTTCTCCGCGCGACAAAGTTTCGGAAGCAATATTTCTTGAGCTAGAAAAAAGCGGCAGGAAAAATGTGTTTCTAAATCTCGGTCATCTACAACCATCCGTAATTAAATCGAGGTTTGCCAATATCTACAGGGAAGCGATGAAACGTAACGTTGACATAACAAATGATCCAATTCCTGTTGCGCCTGCAGCACATTATATGATCGGCGGAATTAAAACTGATATAAATGGCGGGACGAATATAAATCGTCTCTATGCCGCAGGTGAAGTTGCTTCTACAGGTGTACACGGTGCAAACCGTTTGGCAAGCAACTCACTTCTGGAATGTCTTGTATTTGCAAGGAGAGCCGTTGAACATGCTGCCCGGCTGTCTACCGAAGCCAGTTACAAGCTTAAAAATAATTTTCGCGTCACGGTAAATAAAAATAATGAACATATGTTAGTTGCAGTCAAAAGAAAAATCGGCAAGATAATGTGGAATAACGTGGGAATAATTCGTACAAAGTCTTCCCTTGAAAAAGCAATAAATGAGCTTGCCAGTGTAGAAAGAGAAATTGAGTTCGGTGAAGAAGAATACTATTCCGGCAGAATTAAAAACATGATCGAAGCTGCCAGGATGATTGCTCAATCGGCATTGTTAAGGGAAGAGAGCCGCGGTTGTCACAACCGCGCCGATTTTCCGGAAGAGTATCCAAGTTCCCGCAATACAATTGTGTTAAAAAAGGGAAAAGAACCACATCTGAATAAAATCTAACTTGCTTGAAACATAAGATGAAATTAAACAAGAAAGAAATCGACAGAATCATAAGTTTCTCCCTCAGGGAAGATATCGGCTCGGGCGATATAACGACAAATTCAATAGTTACGAGAGACAAAAAATCGTGTGCCTCTTTCTATGTGAAGGAACCCGGAATAGTAGCCGGACTGACAATTGCAAAATCGGTTTTCAAAAAACTTGATAATAGTATTAACTGGAAAAATTTTGTAAAAGATGGTGATAGAGTTGCTGCAGGGACAAAAATTGCGTCGATAAGCGGATCACTCCGTGCAATACTTACCGGTGAAAGGACAGCATTAAACTTTTTGCAGCATTTATCGGGAGTTGCAACAGCGACTTCACATTTTGCAAAATGCACCAATAGTACAAATGCGCAAATCCTTGATACGCGCAAAACCGTTCCGGGATTGAGACTGCTTGATAAATATGCCGTATTAACCGGTGGAGGAAAGAACCACCGTTTTGGATTGTATGATATGGTATTGATCAAAGATAACCATATAAAAATTGCCGGAAGTATTGCTGCCGCTGTTGACCCGATCAGAAAAAAACTCCGGAAAAAATTTATGATAGAGGTTGAGGCAACAAATCTTGAAGAAGTGCATGAAGCCCTTAACTCCAAAGTTGATATAATCATGCTGGATAATATGCCGGTCGATTTAATGAAAGAAGCAGTAACAATTGCTGGCGGTAAAGCAAAAATTGAAGCTTCTGGAAATGTGACATTGGAAAACATTCGTGAAATTGCCGAAACCGGTGTCGATTACATTTCTGCCGGTGCATTAACCCATTCGGTGAAAGCTTTAGATATCAACATGAAGATTGACAATTAGAAAGAAAACCTATGAATGTACTAATAGACGAAATAAATCAATTAAGAAGAGAAAAAAATGCTGTGATTCTCGCGCACAATTATCAGATCGGTAAAATACAGGATATTGCCGATTATGTGGGCGATTCATTAGGGCTTTCTCAAAAAGCTGCCAAGACTAAAGCAGAGATAATAATTTTCTGCGGTGTTCACTTTATGGCAGAAACTGCATCTATAATTTGTCCCGGTAAGAAAGTACTCATTCCGGATTTGCAGGCAGGATGTTCGCTTGCTTCCACAATTAACGCAGAACAATTAAGGCAATGGAAACAGAATTATTCTGATGCGGTGGTTGTTTCTTATGTTAACACAACTGCAGAAGTAAAAGCAGAAAGCGATTACTGCGTAACTTCTTCTAATGCAGTCAAAGTTGTTCGATCTATTCCGCCCGGCAAGAAAATCTTATTTCTGCCCGATAAATTTCTTGGTAAATATGTAGAAGCAGTTACCGGACGGCAATTAGAAATATGGAACGGTGCATGTCACGTACACGAAAAAATAGGCGATATTAATTTTGGAGAAGCACAGAACGAACACCCGGATGCCGAATTTCTAATTCATCCTGAATGCGGCTGTTCTACATCATGCATGTTAAAATCGCAGCTCTACTTCGATTGTAAAAATGTACACATCTTTTCTACCGAAGGAATGATTAATTTTGTTAAACAATCGAAGTCGCATGAATTTGTGGTTGCTACAGAAACAGGTATACTTCACAGATTGAAAAAAATAAAGCAGGATTCATTATTTATTCCGTTAAGTGATAATGCGGTTTGCGAGTACATGAAAATGATTAATCTTGAAAACCTGCGCGATTCGCTTCTATACGATCGGTTCGAAGTGAGAGTTTCTGAAGAAGTAGCTAAACGTGCAAGAGTTCCTATAAAGAGAATGCTGGAGATAGTTTAATCACATAGTGACTGCTAAGCTATAATCGTGTTGCAGTCAATAGCAAATTGAAGATGATGAGCATATTAGACGAAAAATATATGCATGTTTGTTTCGAACTTGCCCTCAAAGGTTCGGGATACGTTAGCCCGAATCCTCTTGTGGGGGCTGTAATTGTTAAAGACGGTCAAATCATTTCAACCGGCTATCATCAGAGATACGGTGAAGCTCATGCCGAAAGAAATGCTGTCATTGATGCAAAGCAAAATATTTCAGGTGCTACACTTTACTGCAACCTTGAACCATGCGTGCACAATGACAAACAAACTCCGCCATGTGTTTCATTAATCATTAATAACGGCATCAAAAAAGTAGTGATTTCAAATATCGACCCGAATCCAAAAGTTAATGGAAGGGGAATCCAGAAACTGAAAGATGCCGGTATTGAAGTTGTTTTCGATGTGCTTGAGCAAAAAGGTAAAGAATTAAACAGATTCTTTTTTAAGTCCATTAAAACCGGCTTGCCATATGTAACGGTGAAGATGGCAATATCTTCTGATGGAAAAATAACCGCTGCAGAAGGATCGCAAACATGGCTTTCGTGCGAGGGATCCATAAAATTTGTACATCGTCAACGTTCCATTTACGATGCAGTGCTTGTCGGCGCAAATACAGTAAACATTGATAATCCAAAACTAACCGTTCGAAATGTTAGCGGCAGAAATCCGATTAGAATAATCCTCGATGGAAATTTGAATTCCAGAATTGAAGCGGAAATCTTTAAAGACAAAAGTTGTAAAACATTAGTCTTCTGCTCGGCTAATGCTGACGAAAAGAAAAAAAATAATTTCATGAAAAGCGGGATAGAACTTATTGAACTTGAGAACGGAAAAGCAAACGAATTAGATATTCGGGATGTTTTGCTGAAATTATACAAACTAAAAATTTCTTCCCTATTTGTAGAAGGCGGCGGAATAGTATTCGACCAATTCATCTCTCAAAATTTGTTTGACGAGATAATTGTTTTGAAAGCCCCTGTAATTTTGCAAAACGGTATTAATGCAGTTCCGATCGATACAAAAAAGGATCTTTTCCTTTTTCATAAAGAACAATTGGATAGAGATCAATTAAGAATTTATAAATCAAAAACGGCAGAACATGTTCACGGGAATCATTGAGGAAGTCGGGAAAATCGAAAGCATTAAACCCATCAGCAGCGGCAGAACGCTAACTATTTCCGCCGAAAAGATTTTGGAAAATCTTTGTGCCGGCGATTCAATTTCTGTCAACGGTGTTTGTTTAACCGTCACAAAATTTTCTTCCGGCAATTTCGACGTAGATGCGGTTGGTGAAACTTTAAATAAGTCGACTATAAGGCTGCTCGGGGTCGGCGACAAAGTTAATCTGGAGACTGCGCTGCAACTGTCACAAAAATTGGGCGGACATATAGTACAGGGACATGTTAACGCTACCGGTGAAATTTCCGAACTGCAAAAGTTAGGCGAGAATTATCTGCTTTCTGTGATTATACCGTTAGAGCTTGAAAAGTATCTTATTAAGGAAGGATCAATTGCAATTGACGGGATAAGTTTAACGATTGCACAAATGTTGAACAACAAATGTACTTTTTCGATCATACCGTACACATGGCTGAATACTAATTTGTCTGCTAAGAAAATTGGCGACAGCGTTAATATCGAAGTCGACGTAATTGCAAGGTACGTTGAGAAACTGCTGCATACCACAAATGAAAATGCAAAAAAACTGGACGAAGAAAGACTTAATCAAATGGGTTATTAAAGATGACTGACAACAGAAAAAATAATTGGAATGAACTAAGCACGATAGAAAGTGCAATCGAAGATATTCGAAATGGAAAAATGGTTATTGTTATTGATGATGCAGAACGCGAAAATGAAGGTGATATTATGATAGCGGCAGAAACCGTTACGCCCGAACATATAAATTTTATCACGCGGGAAGCAAGAGGGATTTTGTGCGTTGCTGTTACAACCGAACGTGCAAAAGAGCTGGAGCTCGAATTGATGGTCGAACAAAACACTGCGCTGCATCAAACGCCGTTTACAGTATCGATCGATTTTAAAACTGGAACAACAACCGGTACTTCCGCGTTCGATAGAGCTTCAACAATTAACGCTGTGGCTGACAAAAATTCTACGCCGTATGATTTCGCGCGCCCGGGTCATGTATTTCCCCTTATAGCAAAAAAGGGGGGTGTGTTAAAACGTGCCGGGCACACAGAGGCAGCTGTTGATCTTGTTTCATTAGCAGGGTTGAAACCTGCCGGAGTGCTTTGCGAAATATTACACGAAGACGGAACGATGGCCCGCCTGCCGCAGCTCGGAAAATTTGCGGAGAAATTTAATTTGAAAATTGTTTCGATTGCAGATTTAATAGAGTACCGCCGCAAGAAAGAAAAACTGGTCAGATGTAAAACTATAGTTGACCTTCCTTCTGCTTTTGGTAATTTCAAACTTCATCTTTACGAGAATCTTCTTGACCCGAATGATAATCCGATTGCTCTGGTAAAAGGAAAAGTTGACGATGGAAAGCCAGCATTAGTTCGGGTGCATTCCGAATGTTTGACCGGCGATGTATTTGGATCTAAAAGATGCGATTGCGGAGAACAGCTTTCGGCTGCACTTGAAATGATTGAAAACGAAGGCAAGGGTGTATTCCTATATATGCGGCTGGAAGGAAGAGGAATAGGATTGGTAAACAAATTATTGGCTTACAAACTCCAGGAGAAAGGAAGAGACACTGTTGAAGCAAATGAAGCGCTTGGTTTCAAACCGGATCTTCGTGATTATGGAATTGGCGCACAAATATTGAAAGACCTTGGATTAACAAAAATTCGGCTGATGACTAACAACCCCAAAAAAATAATCGGGCTGAAAGGATATGATCTTGATGTAGTCGAACGCGTTTCAATAGAGATTAAACCAAACGCAGTCAATTCGGAATACTTGAAAACCAAGAAAGAAAAACTTGGTCACATACTTTCATCAATGTGAAATCAAATTAACAAACGAGGTAAAAAGAAATGCAATCAATTCAGGGAAGTATAACCGGTAGAGGAAAAAAATTCGGAATTGTAGTTTCCCGGTTCAACGAAGTGATTTCAAAAAGTCTGCTCTCCGGAGCGGTCGATTGTTTATCGCTGCATGAATGTGACGATAAAAATATAATTGTTGTGCACGTGCCGGGCGCATTCGAAATTCCATTCGTCGCAAAAAAAATGGCTGAATCAAAAAAGTATGATGCAATTATTTGTCTTGGAGCCGTGATAAGAGGTGCCACACCGCATTTTGATTACATCGCCTCCGAAGTTTCGAAAGGAATTGCCAATGCAAGCATAGCTACCGGGGTACCTGTGATTTTTGGTGTGATCACATCCGATACTATCGAGCAGGCTCTGGAACGTGCCGGAACAAAAGCAGGCAACAAAGGCTGGGATGCCGCTATATCTGCAATGGAAATGGCTGATCTGACTACCAAGTTGTAATTACCCGTTCAGATCCTTACGCTTTAAATGAAAAATGACAATTCACTGCAATCAGCTTGATTTTGTCATAATATTCCGGTTGTTAGCCGATAGAATTATTCTATGCCATCTAGTTAGATTAATCATGGAATTATTTTTTACAAAATGAATTGCAAATTTTTTCACGTAATTATTTCGATTATATGTAAAAAAATTGATACACTTTTAAGAAATAGAAAATAACCGGACAGCACCGGATTCCAGTAAGAAACAACATTTTATGCCGGCAGATAAAACTTAATTTCATAAAACCCGTCTTAATTGACGATTTATTTTTAATCAAAGGAAAATTTTCATGAAGGATAAACCAAAATTTGCAGCGATTGCAGTTTTACTGCTAACCGCAACTCTTTCTTTTGCTCAACAAAGATTTTATATCGATTTGAACGATCGTGCAAGTCATCTTTTCAATGTAACATTAGTTCCGGAAAAACTTTCCGATGCAAACAAAATTTATCAATTTGCATCAACAGCGCCGGGGACATACCAAACAATGGATATTGGCAGATATGTCCGAACATTTAAAGCGCTTGATGCAAAAGGGAATGAACTTGCAACAAAACACATTTCGGTAAATCAATGGGAACTTTCCGATCCGGCTAATACTGCAAAAATAGTTTACTCGGTTGCCGATACCTGGAACAATCCGGTGAATGAAAACATGATTTATCCTATGAGCGGAACAACGATTGAGAACGATAATGTTCTTCTAAACGGTCAATGCGTCTTCGGATATTTTCACGGAACGGAAAAAACTCCTATAGAAATAAAGCTTGAATATCCTGCCGACTGGATTGTTGGCACAGCATTGAAGTTAAATTCGAACGGATTTTACGATGCACCGGATTATAATTACGTTGTCGATTCTCCCATTCTTCTTGGCAAGCTGACAAAAGCAACGTCAAAGGTAGAAAATACAACTGTCGATGTTTATACCTATTCTAAGTCCGGACAAATTAATTCGGAACATGTGATGCTTTTGCTTGAAGACATTTTATCGGCAACAAGCCAATTCACCGAAGGATTGCCGGTTGATAGATACACATTTCTTTTCCATTTCGAAAACTTTTCTGCCGGCGCGTGGGAACACAATTACAGTTCCGAATATGTTTTCAAAGATGGTGCGCTTGATGACTACATGGCTAAGGAGTTAAAATCAATCGCAGCACATGAATTCTACCATATCGTAACTCCATTGAACATTCACAGTGAACTAATCGGTAATTTCAATTTTGAAAAGCCAATTATGTCACAGCATCTCTGGTTATACGAAGGCGTGACAGAATGGGCTGCAAGAATTTTACAACTGAGAGATTATTTAATAAGTCTGGACGATTACCTTGTCGATCTGCGGGAAAAAATTTCGATGAACGATAATTTTAATTCCAAAATTTCTCTTGTAGATTTAGGATTGCATTCCACCGAAATGCAAGATCAATATCCTAATATTTACAAAAAGGGTGCTGTGGTTGCAACGTTGCTCGATATTCGTCTACTTGAATTGTCTCATGGCAGAAAAAGTTTACGCGAGGTTTTGAATCAATTATACAAAGATTACGGCGCCAGCAAATCTTTCAGCGAAAAAGATTTCTTTGATGAATTTGTTAAGCGGACATACCCCGAAATTTCAGACTTTATCAACAAATACATTAAGGGAACCGATCCGCTTCCAATTGCCGGGTATTTTGCAAAACTTGGCATCGAATACGTAGAATCTGCCGGCGTCGATAGCTCAAAAATTTCTTTGGGATTTGGAATCGGAGTTAAGAATAATAAGCTAGTTGTAACTAAAGTTGATAATCAAACCAGCGGCGGAGTTCAGCCTGGCGATTATATCCTTAAACTGAATGGCGACGAAATTAATTTGCAAAATGCACAGGAGAAGTTTTCATTCATCAGAAACTTAAAAGTCAGAGATTCATTTACAATTACTATTGATAGAAACGGCAAGCAGGAAGATGTAAAGATAACAATGCTTCCGCGTCTAATTAAGCACTTGTTCAAAGTAATGGAAAACCCGGGCGAAGAAGAGCTTGCATTACGCAGCGCCTGGATGAAAAATTTATGATCGCAAAAGGTTCTTAGAGCACAAACGACGGATTCTGTGTCTCTTTTTTTAATCAAGTTTTTGCATTAGATTTAATTATAAATTAAGCAGCGTAGGAAATTTTATGAATGAGCCATTCAGCTTTAAAATTATTACTGCTGCTTTCTTTTTGATTTTTATTGCCGCATGCTCATCGACCTCTGTTTACGACAAAGTATATCCTACACTTAACGACGGCAAATACGACAGTGAATTTCCATATCGAAACTCTTCCTCTCAACTTGAAGAAATAATCAATTCGGTAAAGTTAATAAACAGCATCGCTTTTTATACAAACTATCTTTTCACCGAAAGCGACAAAATTAGAGCTGTTGGTATACGCGGTCTAAATCTTGAAAAGGTCACTTACGAAAAAGTTTTATTCAACAGAACTGCTTCAGGTTCAGCTACGCTCATTAATAAAGATGAGGGAGAAGTAGCGTTTATTACTGTAGCTCACGTTGTCTCGTTTCCCGATACTATAATTTCTTTTTTTGTAAATCAGGACGGCTCTTTCTCAAAGTATGTTCAAAGCGTATCGATAAAATCTAAACAAACAAATTACGTAACCGATTTACCGGATAACGGCGAGCTTGAAATTCTTGCTATCGACAAAACAAACGATCTTGCAATCTTAGGAAAAAGATACAAACCGGAACAAACATTGGAACTGGTTCCCTTTTCTTATCCATGGGGAAAATCATCCGAACTTGAGTGGGGAAACTTTGTTTATGTTTTCGGCTACCCGATGAATTTTAAGGTGATTACAAAAGGAATAGTTAGCAGTCCATCGAAAGGTAAAAATTATTTTCTGATTGATGCCGCTTACAACAGAGGATTCAGCGGGGGAATTGTTCTGGCTATTAGAGACGGTGTGCCTAATTTTGAACTTGTCGGTTTGGTAAAATCCGTGCCGGCAGATTTTACTTACACAATTCGCCCCGTACAAAGAGAGCATGATCTGGATTACAATCCGATGGTCCCTTACAAAGGGGAAGTTTATGTCGACAAAGAACAGGTAGTGCGTCCTGGAATTACAAAGGTAATAGGAATTGAGTTGGCTGAAAAATTCATCGAAGACCATAAACAAGAATTGATAAACAAAGGATTTGTTTTGAAGAACTTCTTCAGTGCACCTTTCAAATCAAAACTGCAGGAAATCCGTTGACGCAATTATTTAAAATTTTTTCGTTTCAGCGCATGCTAACTCTCTTGATTTCTCTCCTTGTTTGAAATCAGCTTTTGTAATTCGGGAGTAAAAATTAATCTTAAACTTACACCTGTAAACAAAATAGATTACTAACTCACCTTACACAAGGTTTGATCGACCGTCAAAAATTAATATTGCAAAACGAGTATTTTTTCTAAAACAACAAAAATTCGTTTGTCTATCCCAAACCTTGAATAACATCAGTTAATAATAAGTTGGCTAATTTTCTTTGTCTTTTATAAATTTTATATGCACTTTCACAATTAGGCGTAATAAAGGATGATTCAATCGATGAAAAAATTAAAAAGGATAGCACTTGTTGCTCACGATCACAAAAAGCACGATCTGATAGAGTGGGCAAAATTTAATATTGATTCACTCGGCAAGCACGAAATTTTGGCAACCGGTACAACCGGAAAAATTCTTGAACAAGATTTAGGATTAAAAGTGGGCAAATTGCAAAGCGGTCCTCTCGGCGGCGATCAGCAGCTCGGCGCAAAGATTTCCGAAAATGAAATTGATGTTTTGATTTTTTTCTGGGATCCACTTGAGCCACAGCCGCACGATCCGGATGTTAAGGCACTTCTGAGAATTGCAGTTGTTTGGAATATTCCGATTGCTTGCAATCGATCGTCGGCAGATTTTATATTCTCATCACCATTGATGAATGAAAGTTATCCGCGCATTGTGCCGGATTATAATAATTACTTAAAACGAGAAATCTAATTAAGGATTAACATGCAGTGCCCTAACCAGGATGAATATGCACCGTATTATCATCAGTACATCAAAGATATCCCTCAAACCGGCATAATTGAATATTTGGCTCAGCAGCTGGATGAAACGGTAAAACTTTTTTCCAGTATTCCGGAAAGTAAATCCTCGTTCCGGTACGCCGAAGGTAAATGGAGTATAAAAGAAGTTTTAGAACACATCACCGATGCCGAAAGAGTTTTTGCGTATAGAGCTTTATGCATTTCCCGAAACGATAAAAACAATCTTCCGGGTTTCGATGAGAATGATTTTATCCGGAATGCAAATTGTGACGGGTTAAAACTTACAGACATATTGGAAGAGTTTAGCACCTTGCGTCAATCCAATTTGAAAATGTTCAATAACTTTTCTGATGTAATGTGGTTGCGGAAAGGCACGGCAAATAATAATCCGGTTACCGTGCGTGCCATAGCTTATATAATTGCAGGACACGCTCTCCACCACATGAACGTTTTGCAGGAACGTTATTTGCACGTTTGATGGAATAATAAAAATGTAAACCGGTTTCTTGAGATAGAATATGTCTTTACTTGTGCTGTCATATACTTAACCGGAAAAGAAAGATTACGAATGAATCCATCGTGTTGTTTGAAACGTGATGGGTGCTATTTCCAAATTGTCTATCCGGGCTCAATTAAAGAATTCACTAAAACCATTTCTTATTCCAAACGACTAAACAATCGAAACTTGATTCATGCTTATTTTTGAGGTATAATCATTCAAGCATTTCCAGCTTTCTGTATGAAAAAGCTAAAACAAATTTTAAAGCTTGTAGAATGGGAAGCTATACTCTGGTTTGCAGGATTAATGTACCTTCTGTGCATCAATCCGTACCAAGCGCAGCATTATACTCTCTGCCCGTTCAAAAATTTGGGTATTACATTTTGCCCTGGATGCGGACTGGGAAGGTCTATTTCATTTTTTTACCATGGCGATCTAATTCATTCAATTGAAGCTCATCCTCTTGGAATTTTTGCTTTCATTTTAATCTTTGTCCGAACAGCTAAACTTTTAATAAAAATGTATTTCAACTTTCACAAAACAAGAGAGGTAACTTATGGCTACTGTACTGGAACTCCTTCCCGAAATAATGGGCGACGAGCAGCTTTATATAGGAGGTATTATTAAAAGTATGGACGACAAGCAGGCGCAGCAGTTTGCAAACATTTACCGCACGCGCCGGAAAGACCCTCAAACAATTTTGCTTGTAACATTGGTTGGATTTTTAGGCATTGCGGGAATCCAAAGATTTCTTACAGATCAAATCGGTCTTGGAATTCTTTACCTCTTAACCGGCGGTATTTGTATGATAGGAACAATCATAGATCTTGTTAACTATAAAAAAATTGCCTTCGAATACAACCAAAATCAGGCAAGCCAGCTTGCAGTGATGGTTAAAAATCTATGATCCCAAATTAAAATTGTTTTTTGTTTTAATTTTTTTTGCTAAGTTAAACCCCGTAGGACAATAGTGATAACTGCTGCTCGATGGTAAGTTAAACAATAGTGTTATCCTATTGCCCGCAGGTAGTTAAGTATAATTTTATTTTTTAAGGAGTTTTTTTAATGGCAGATCGTGAAAATGGAACCGTAAAATGGTTTAACGCTGCTAAAGGTTACGGTTTTATTGAGCGCACTCAAGGTGGCGATGTATTCGTTCATTTCTCTTCTATTCAGAACGACGGATACAAAACTCTTGAAAAGGGTCAAGCAGTTGAATTCACTGTAGGTGACGGACCAAAAGGCCCTCAAGCTCAAGATGTCAAAGTTGTTAAATAATAGAACTATTATTTTGCAACAGAAGAAGCGGCGGTTATGCCGCTTTTTTATTATCAATCCTATTTTCTGATGAAACATTTTTATATATATTTGTTATGTGAGTTATAACATTAATTTTAAGATGATCGGGAAAGCAATAAATATTTCATCCGCTTTTGTGAAAAGCCAATTTTCCAGGCTATCTTTAGCAAGCAGTTCCGCCCGCGCATTCGCCTGCTGTTGTTGTTAATACTATCTCTGTTTTTCATCTAAGTAATTCTTTTTTAACAATCACATATACAAACATGAAAACACAAAAAATTGGAAACGATTTATTTTTAAATTTTTCGAAATCTCTTTTAAGCAAGAGACAAACGCATTCATGCACATCTACACTTAAAACCGAAGCCATTGAATATGTTCAAGAGCTTATCGATTTCCTGTTTCCTCATTTTTCAAGCAAGATATACTACTCGTCTGAAGATGTTTTGGCAAAGCTTCAATTGCTGGAAAGAAATCTTGTTAGTTTGATTAAGAACCTTAATTCTCACTTTATGGATGATGCTTCGGAAACTGCCAAGCAATTCATTTCTAAGATACCGGCAATACACGATAAACTATGGTTTGACGCCGAAGCGATTTACAGAGGCGATCCCGCAGCAGAAAATATCGATGAAGTAATTCTTGCATATCCCGGCTTCCTGGCAATATTGATTTACAGAATCGCTCACGAACTTTATAATCTGAATTTACCAATCATTCCCAGAATTCTGACCGAGTACGCACACGAGAGAACCGGTATAGATATTCATCCCGGGGCACAAATCGGCACTCCATTTTTTATTGATCACGGAACAGGAATAGTGATTGGCGAAACAACTATCATAGGTAAAAACGTAAAAATTTATCAAGGTGTAACGCTCGGTGCTCTGAGTGTTGATAAAAGTCTTTCTAAAACGAAACGTCATCCTACAATCGAAGACGATGTTATAATATATTCTCAGGCTGTCATTTTAGGAGGCAGCACGGTAATAGGCAAAGGAAGTGTTATTGGCGGCAATGCGTGGATAACGCAAAGTATTCCGCCAAACTCAATTGTGTACAACAAAAGTGAAGTTCGCGTGAGAAGCAGTCAAGAATTTGAGCAGTCAATTGATTTCATAATTTAGGAGAACAAAAATGAAAGTACAAAATATGCTTGAAGCAATTGGAAATACACCCCATCTTAGAATAAATAATTTGTTCGGTAACAAATATGAAGTATGGGTAAAACTTGAAAGAGCAAATCCGGGCGGAAGCATCAAAGATAGAATTGCTCTATCGATGATTGAAGATGCCGAACGAAAAGGAATCTTAAAACCCGGCAGCAGCGTGATTGTTGAACCGACATCCGGTAATACCGGCATTGGTCTCGCAATAGTTGCTGCAGTAAAAAAATATGAATTGATTTTAGTTATGCCAGAATCGATGTCTATTGAAAGAAGAAAATTAATGTCTGCTTACGGTGCTAAGTTTGAGTTAACACCGAGAGAACTGGGTATGAAGGGCGCTATTGCGAAAGCAAACGAGATTGCTGCAAAAAACCCGAACGCGTGGATACCCCAGCAGTTTGAAAACGAAGCTAACATTGAAATTCATGTCAAAACGACCGCTCAAGAAATCCTAAAAGATTTTCCTGAAGGATTCGATTACTTAATTACCGGAGTCGGTACCGGCGGGCACATAACAGGTGTCTCAAGAATTTTAAAAGAGAAATTTCCGCAGTTGAAAGTATTTGCAGTTGAACCGGCAACTTCACCTGTAATTTCGGGGGGGCAGCCGGGCCCGCATTTTCTGCAAGGACTCGGCGCCGGATTCATTCCGAAAAATCTTGATACCTCTCTACTAGACGGTGTAATTACAATTTCGAAAGAAGAAGCTTTTAATTTTACAAAGCGAGCTGCAAAAGAAGAAGGACTTTTCGCCGGAATTTCTTCCGGCGCAGCATTGGCGGCAGTTTCTAAAAAGTTGAATGAAATTCCGGAAGGAAAAAAAATTCTTACTTTTAATTACGATACCGGTGAAAGATATCTCTCAATTGAAGGATTATTCTAATTATCCTTCGTTCAAAATTTTGTTCAAAGTATCTTGAATCAGCTGCCATGCGGCTTTAACGTGTCTCTCTTGCTGACGCAGTCCGGAAATTACCAATCTAATTGTGAAAGTTCCGTTTAGTTTTGTATGGGTGACAAATAATTTTCCGGTAGAGTTGATCTCATTCATAAGTTTTTCGTTAAGCAGATTCAGTTCGATTTCATTATTCCAACCGTTTGGTGTGGCACGGAAACAAATTGTGCTAAATGGTGTTGGTGCTAAGAGTTCAAACATGGAATGTTTTTCGACCCATGAAGCAAATAATTTTCCAAGTCGAAGATGTTCGCGCAGCATTTTTCTCAGTCCATTAACGCCAAAGTATCGGAGAACAAACCATAATTTAAGTGCACGAAACCTTCTACCAAGCTGAATTCCGTAATCCATGTAGTTGATTACAACCGGGTCTTCAGCGGTTTTCAGATATTCCGGAACCAAACTGAATGCTCGCTTCAAAATTTCAGGCTTACGTGTGAAGAGAATACTTAAATCGACCGGAATAGTTAACCACTTGTGAGGATTAACTACAAACGAATCGGCGCGTTCCAGTCCCCGGAAATGAGAACTCATTTCCGGCAGCATTGCTGTTACGCCGGCATGAGCACCATCGACATGAAGCCAGATTTTTTCGCGCTCACAAATTCCAGCAATTTCATTTAGCGGATCGACGCTTGTGGTTGAAGTTGTTCCGATAGTTGCAACAACACAGAACGGAATAATTCCATTTACCCTATCGCGTTGAATTGCTTTCTCAAGTTCTGCCGGAATCATTTTGAATTCAGGATCAACGGCAATCTTTGTAACTCCATCGAGACCAATACCAAGTGTAAGCGCTCCTTTCTCAATTGATGAGTGAGCGTGTTCGGAACAGTAAAGCATGAGTTTCGAAATACCGCTCATTCCTTTTTCACGAATTTTCAGATTCAAATTTTCGCGTGCAGCAGCAATTGCGTGCATAGAACTTACCGATGCAGTATCGTAAATTATACCGCTGAAACTCTCCGGCAAGTTCATTAACTGTCTGAACCAGATTAAAACCGTCTCTTCAAGTTCTGTTGATGCCGGGTTGGATTTCCAAACCATCCCATTAGTATTAAACGCAGCGCTTAAAAGTTCGCCAAGAATTCCCGGTCCGCTTGCAGTAGAATTGAAATATGCCATGAAGCCAGGATGCTGCCAGTGTGTAACGCCGGGGAGAATAATTTTATCAACGTCGGCAAGAATACTTTCCATCGGTTCGGAATTTTCCGGTGCGGTACCCGGAAGTTTTGATTTTATCTCTCCCGGTTTTACATCCGGCAAAACGGGATATTTCTCAACTCCATCGAGATAATTTGCAATCCAGTCTATTAATTCGCGACCGTACTTTTTGAATTCCTCCGGCTGCATGTCTGTAAAATGTTTTTCTGTTTTCATGTTTATTAGATGTTAGTTGTTCCGCTTGTTTTCGTTAGCGAATTTAGTTTTAGCAAAGATACACAGAAAAAAATTCGTCCGGAATTTGTTCTATAAAGACTTCCGAAAAATTAGGGACGATTCAAAAATCTTTTAGAATAATATTGTTATAAGGTAAACAAAGGTGAGGGAAAGATTGAGAAAGGACAAAATCAAGAACGTAGATTTGTTTATTCATTAGAAGTAATGGTAAAATGTATGTTGATACAAGTGAGGAATAGTCTTTCGGATCCACGCTTGAAGAAGGGAACGCCGAAAAGAGATTTTTATAAAAAATTTCTTCCTGTATTAACTATTAATTTTTCTCCGGTTCAATTCTAAACGAGTGGGTTATCTCGACTGCTTTTTGCAGCATTGCTGTAACGCTGCAATAATTTTTTTGTGAAAGCTCAATTGCACGTTCAACCGATTCAACCGGAATGTCTTTGCCATAGAAAACATATTCAAGATGTATTTTAGTAAAGACCTGAGGGTGCGTCTCCCGAACTTCTGCAGAAAGATTCATTTCAAAGCCGTCAAGCTGAATTTTTTTCTTTTGAAGTATAACGGCAACATCGCTTCCCGTGCAACCTGCAAGAGCTAAAAGAATTAATTCTTTCGGTCGTATTCCGGCATCGCTTCCGCCGGATTGTTCCGGACCGTCCATCGTTACCCAGTGATTAGAATCGGTCTTTCCGACAAATGTTACGCCTTTTATTTGTTTAACATATGCTTTTTTTGTGGCCATCTAGTTCTCCAACTTCAGATTTTGGTAATCTGCTTGCCCCGCCTTTGCCGGAGAGAGCAAGTTTTTTAACTAACTATTAGATGAAAATTTTCCGAATCGGTTTCAAACAAAACAGATTAATATGGATAGAAGATGTAAAACAAAACCGACATCACCGAAAGAACCCACATTCCGGGTTTAACTTCTTTTATTCTTCCGGAAACAAATAAAGTCAATGGATAAATTACAAAGCCTGCTGTCATTCCTATTCCAAGATTGTAAGTAAAACTCATTAATGTCATAGTGATAAAAACCGGAATTGTTTCGGCAAGATCATCAAATTTTAAATGTGCTACCGGCGAAATCATAAGCAAACCAACTACTATCAGTGCGGCACCGTAAGCGTATGGAGGGATCGATGAGAAGAGGGGTGCAAAAAACAGCGCAAACAAAAATAGAATTGAAGTAACAACTGCCGTCAATCCGGTTTTTCCTCCAGCTTCTATTCCAGCAGCAGATTCGATGTAAGCTCCCGAGGTGGTTGTTCCGCATACAGCACCTATAACAGTTGCAAGTGCATCGCTAAGCATCGGTTTTTCTATTTCGGGTAAGTTTCCGTTTTCATCGAGCATCTTAGCTTTGTAACCCAGACCAAGCAGTGTGCCCATCGTGTCAACAAAATCCATAACGAAGACAACCAGGATTACGGCAAAAAATCCCCAGCTCAACGCTCCCAAAACATCCATCTGTAAAAACAGAGGGGAGATATCGGGCGGCAGGCTTACAATCTGCTTTGGAAGTTCCGTTATCTTAAAAATGAATCCTATAAATGCAGTGACTAATATGCCAATCAAAATTGCACCGTTGACTTTCTTAATCATTAGTATTCCAATAAAGAGGAAGGCAAAGATGCCGAGAAGTACGGTAGGATCATGAAGATCTCCGACATGAACCGGCGCTGCCGGCACGCCTATTTTTACAATACCTGTTTCGTTCAAACCGATAAATGTTAAGAACAAACCGATACCGGAGGCAAAAGCAATCTTGAGACTTTCGGGGATTGCGTTTGCAAGCCAGCTTCGAATATTCAGCAAAGTGATAAGAGTAAACAAAAGTCCACCGATAAAAATTGCACCAAGCGCAGTTTGCCAACTGTAATGTAAAATATTGACCACCGTGTAAGCAACAAAAGCATTTTCTCCCATGTAAGGCGCAATTGCAAACGGACGTTTGGCATAAACACCCATTAGTAACGTGCCGAAGAACGCACTTAAAATTGTTGCAACCATCGAAGCACCGAAAGGCATTCCGGCAGCTTCAAGAATTTTTGGATTGACAATAATAATGTAAGCCATGGTTACAAATGTTGTTACTCCGCCAATTATTTCCTGCTTAACGGTTGTACCAAGTTCATCGATTCGAAAAAACTTTTTCAGCATTTTATTCTCCTGCGGGTACGTTGGTATAAATAAATGAAATTTATTTGCGTAATAAATAAAGGATTAACGAAAGGATAAGGCTGAGAACTATCGAAGTAACAATAGGGAAATAGAGGGTGAAATTTTTTCCTTTGAAAACTACATCGCCGGGTAACTTGCCGAGGAAAGGAATTTTGTCCATAAATGTTAGTCCAATGCCTATTACTATTAAGAATATGCCTGCTAAAATGAGAAATTTGCCAAGCGATTGTAATTCGTTCATTTCCGGTTGAACTATTATCTTTAAGAAATATAAAAGAATAGTTTGTTAGATGCACAGATTTTTATTGCAATTAGAAAAAAGTGTGGAACGAACCTTAAAAGTTCTTTCGTTCAATAGTATGAACTTTTGCAAGCCCGATGACCCGGCTTCGTGAAGTTTCGGCGAAGTGAGAAGTCCCGATTTATTTCACCGGAAAGAAGGCGGATTCAACAAAAATAATTTTTTAAGTCCAGATAATTATTTGAACAAAAATGCATTATGTTCGTGTTAAGAAAAATGAAATATTTCAGTACAAACAGCATATTAGAAAAAGGAATGACTGAAGAACAAAACAATAAAGAACCTTTTGAAGAAAATTTTTTTGAACGTATGGAGAACGCCCCGGGTTCTGTTCCCGTTAAACGACTTCAGCGCTCACGATCCAATGTTATAATAAGCGGTGTGTGTTCAGGCATTGCCGATTACTTCAATGCTAGCGCAGCAAACATCAGGCTTATTGCAATTATAAGCCTATTGCTTGGCGGGTGGAGTGTTGTGTTTTATCTTATAACCGCTGCTCTATTGCCGCTTGAACATGCTTCCGTAGAACTTTCGGACGTTGAAAAGACTAACCAAAGAAAAGAAAATTTCAGAGTTGTGTTTAGCGGTATATTAATTCTTACCGGGTTTCATTTTGCATTTGTGCAGATTGGATTAATTACCGGCAGCAAATTATTTTTTTTCCCGAACAGCTTTATGTTTTCGCTGCTATCAATTGCAATTGGTTTTTACTTAATTATATCCAAAAGTAAATTTACTCTGGGTAGCAAGGAACCGCAGCTTTCTTTTCAGCGTACAAGGGATAACAGAATTATTTTGGGCGTGTGCGACGGAATAGGGAAATATCTGGATGTTGATACAGCTACCATTAGAATAATTTTTATCTTTGCAACTTTATTAACCTTAGGTTTATTTGCAGCCGGATACTTGGCAATAGGCTCATTAGCCGGTTTGGAAGAAGAGAACAAAATTGAAACGTGATAACAAGATAATTATCGGGATAAGTCTTTTAATATACGGCATGCTTTCATTATTGAACAGTTACGGAGTAATCAATACTGAAGGCAGAGTGATTACAGGTATTGCATTATGTTTTTACGGAATAACAACCGTCAACCGAACTTTTGGTAATAACGAAAGAAAAAAATTAGTTTTTGCTACTGTTATTTTTCTAATTGGTGTTGTGCTTCTGGTGAAATCCCATTTTGAATTACAGGACAACCGGGGAATTGTATTCACTTCTATTCTTTTTATTGGCGGAGCTGCTCTTCTAATTTTATTCTTAGAAAATTTCAAAGAAAAAGTTTTTCTTTACTCGGGCTCGGTTTTTATCTTGCTGGGAATTTCGTCTGCATCTTTTTTTAGAAACTACGGATTGTTCAGCATGGTAAATAAAATCGGGAATTTGTTCGAATACTTCTGGCCCGTTCTTCTGATTGTTTTCGGAATGAGTATTTTTATCAATAGAAAGAAATGATTCTACCGTATCTTTCCGCGCTGAAAAGTTTTTTGAACCCCCTCTCCGGTAAGATAAACATTGGATGAAGGCATTGTAGAACCGCCGTTTAGTTCAACTGTAATTTCAAACCCATCAATCTGTTCCTTCGGTACAAAGGGGAATGATGTAATCCTTATAAACTCATTTCCCGAAGGTTGAAATGTTCCAAGCGAATAAGCCTGCCCCTTGCTCGTTATCCAAACCTGATAAGTCTGATTAGGCTGCAACGGTTTAGGATTTCTGAACTGAATCAGTCCCTCTTTTTCTGCAAACGAAAGTAACAATCTAGCAGAACTTTTTTCGGCAGCATCGCTGCTCGCAAGATCAAACATCGAAATATCTCTAAAGTTAAAAAACTCTACCAGCGCATTATAGTTCGCAACAAATTTATTAGCAGTAATGATCGAGTTTTTTAACTGAGTAGCGTCGGTCTTTAAATCTTCAACCTGTTGCCGTAAAGAATTGACCGACGAATAAGTATAGTAACCGAGTATCATAAATAGAACGATAACCAGTAGAATAGCTATCCATCCGGCTATTCCCGAAGAAGCGCTTTTTTCTGATACCGAAGCTTCGATTACTGAAGTCGGTTTGGTCGACTGCTTTGTTAGCGTTGGCTGTAGAGGCGGTTGCTTTTGTTCAATCGATTTGATTGCTTCCAATCTTTCCGGCTCAGCGCTTGATGTTGTACCTGCTACAGGTTTAGTAGAACTCTTCTGAAGATCGGCACTCTTTTTCAATTCTTCATCCATCGATTTTACGGGAGAAGTTATCGATTTGGTTTTTCTTGCTGCAAAAGTTAATGTTGTCATCTTGGGGCGGGTAGAAGAAGTCGGTACATTTTTGGTGGCACCGCGGGTTGTTCCAAACGTAGAATTTGTTTTCCGCGTGCTTATCAATTTAGCTTTGATTTCATCTTTCATCCCGATCAACTTTTTGGCAACCATATCTTTGATTGCCGCATCCGGCTGTTCCAATTCCAGTATAACCGGAATCATCGAAACGATATTCTGCAATTCTCCAAGTTCACGATCCGGCAGTTCACCGCCTTGAATCAAATATTCTTTGAACTGTGCGTAATTATCCGGATCCATACAACCGGCTGCAAATGCAGAAATCATTTCGTGAACAATTTGGTCTGCCATTTTATTCACTCACCAACGAATCGCGTAAACTGTGAAGCGATGTCATCACTTTATTTCTTACCGTTTCAACCGGAACGTTGAGTTTATCGGCAATTTCGTCGATAGAATAACCTTCATAATAAGCAAGGTGTAGAACATACTTTTGCGTATCTGTAAGTCGTCCGAGCGCTTGTTCAATTTTTGGTTTTAGCGCAAATGCCGTGTTGAAATCTAAACTATCCATATCGGGAGGAAAGGTTGGAAGAATGTTGAAATCTTCGTACTCATCGTCGTAAAATTGTGTTGTAGCAGTTGCTAAACGTTCCCTTCGTAACGTGTCAACTGCTTTGTTGCGCGCCAATGTAACGAGCCAGCTGAAAGCATTTCCAGTGCTTGGATCAAACTTGTTGATTTTTCTCCACACAATAACAAAAATTTCAATCAAGATTTGATCGGCGGTTGCTTGATCGGGTGCAATTTTTTTAACAATTGTATAAAGCAGCGGCGAGTACCGGTCGTATAATTCTTCAAGCGCGCGGGATTCGAAACGCGCTATTTCCTGCATTAACTCTAAGTCCGATAAATCTTTAAACTTGCTCAACAACTGCCCATTTTTTGAATAAAAATTACAATCAAAAGTATAATTACTAAGGTTAAATTGCAATTGAGTATGCAGTTGTCGGTTTTCAGTCATCGGCTTCCGTCTGTTATTTAATTGTCTCCAAAAAAGTTTAAATAAACCCGCATAGAGAGTTGTGCAACAGACTCGCCGGCGGGGCGGGCTGCAATACTTCAGCGGAGAAAAAATATTTCAATGGAAATTTCCCGTAGAACCGGGCGACATGGTACACTTCAGGAAAAGGATAGGAGAAGAAGGAGTAAAGAACGGGAGTCCGTTCCAATTTATTCTCTGATTGATGGTCTCCAGTGCTCGTTTGTTCTGTGTCTTTAAGTTTTTAAAATATTCAATAATTTTTCAGGAGTTTCGAAAAGTTATTCGAAAGTTTGCTGCGTAATATTTTACGCACCATTTGCTGCCCTATTCCCGTAAGCAGGCAAAACAAAGTCTTTTGTTACGATAATCCAACTTTATCAGAAATACGAACTCTAATATCAACTGCGTGGTATTTGTTATCACCGCTCAAGATTAAGGGATTGAGATCGAACTCAACAATGTTTTTGTTTTCGATCATCATCACGGCACAAGCTTTGACTATTCGTTTCAGTTCCTTGATGTCGGCCGTTTTTTCTCTGCGCACACCACACAATATTTTTCCAATGCTGGTTGAATTTATCATTTCGTCGATATCATTGTCCGACAGATAACACGATTTAACAGATGTATCATCAAAAACTTCTACGTATTTTCCGCCTGAGCCAAAGATAATAACCGGGCCAAATGATGGGTCGCGGAATCCACCGATGAGCAGTTCATGTTTCGGTTGAACGAACTGTTGGATGAGAAATTTTTCGACGGTAAAACCGGCATCTGCAAAACTTTTTTCAATTTCTTTTGCAGCGCGTTTTAGTTCGGATTTATTTCTAATGTTCAGCTTTACTGCGCCCAATTCCGATTTGTGAATTACTGCGCGGGTTGATCCTTTTAAAACCAGCGGGAAGAAATTTTGATTTATCCTTTCAAGTTCGTCTGGTTTAACAAGCTTACTTTTAACCAACGGAAGATTGTATTCCCTGCAAAGCGCTCCAAGTTCTTTTTGAGATAAAAAGCCGCTCCCAAATTTATTCTTGCCCTCATTCAAACACAGAAGTTTTTCGTATTCGTTGCGGTTCTTTTGCAATTTTTCTTTTGATGATGAATAAAACAGCATGTTAGCCAGGACTTTTGCGGGACTTTCCGGATTTCTAAACAGCGGAAGTTTTTTCTTAGATTCTTTTCGATACTTTTCCCAGAATTCCGGTAACGGCATCACAACCTGCATAATAGACTTGTCGCATTGAATTGAATAAACGTTCTCAATTACTTCGAAAGGTGAGACCATAACCGGTTCAACAAAAATTGAAATTACAGCGTCTACATTTTCGTCGGCAGCAACAATCTCATTTACTTTCTTGAAAATTTCGGCTGTTCCGCCCGGGAGAAGATCGACGGGGTTTCTTATGGTGCCTTCAGGATGGACAATTTGCCGTAATTGTTTTTTTGTTTCATCACAGAAATTTGCGAGAACAAGATTTTCTTTTTCGAGCGCATCAACACATAAAATTGCCGGACCGCCGGCGTTGGTAATAATAGCAACACGATTGCCGCGTGGCGCCTTGAAATTTTCGAAGCCTTTTGCAGTATTGAAAAGTTCTTTCAAATCATCTACGCGTATAATTCCGAATTGATTGAGCAAAGCACCAACAATCTTGTCCTTTGCGCTCAAAGCTCCGGTATGAGACAATGCCGCTTTCATGCCGCTTTCTGTTCGTCCCGCTTTAAGAACTATTGCCGGTTTTGTAATCTTGCCCGTGATGAATGGACGGATAAATCCTTCGCCGTTCTCGAAACTTTCTAAATAGAACGTCAGCGTTTTTATATTGTTGTCGCTTTGCCAGAAATGCAAAATGTCGGTTTCGTTTACATCTGCTTTGTTGCCCACACTTATAAAGTGCGCTAACTTTATGTCAGACTCGCGGAGTGAATTTAACACAGCAGCGCCGAGGGCACCGCTCTGGGAAAGAAACCCGGTTGAACCACATTCCGGTTTTTCTGCTACAAAGGTTGCATTGAGTTTTATCTCATTCAGAGCATTAATTATTCCCATGCAGTTCGGGCCTACCATTCTTGCGCTGGCAGTTTTAATTTTTTGCAAAATACGGCGCTCTATTTCTTCGCCTTCTTTTCCAATCTCCTTAAAGCCGGCAGTGATTAGAATAATGGATTTCACTTTTTTGTTTAACAATGCATCAACAGACGTTTCTACTAACGGCTTTGGTATAATAATAATTGCAAGCTCGATGGGGTCGCCGATTTCTTCGACAGAGTGAAAGCATTTGTAGCCAAGTACTTCATCGGCATTTGGATTTACCGGATAAACTTTTCCCGTGTATCCGTAAACCTTAATTGTTTTTAACAGTTCGTAGCCAATGCTTTTTTCTTTTGTTGAAGCGCCAGCAACGCAAATTGATTTCGGATAGAAAAAATTTTGAAGCGAATTCATGACCGCACCGGAATAATTTTTGTAACAAAAATAAAGATTCATTCTGCAAGAATCCCAATTAGATTATTTGCGTTCTTCAAACATCCGACTTATATTCGGTCTGCCAAAAAGAGAAAAACAGCTGCGGGAAAAAGTTTTATTTATGCCCCATAAAAAATATTTTAGGAAAAAATAGGAGCGGGGTGCCCGAACCCGAGTTGAAAAAAATTACTTTTGTCCTTCACGGAAAACATCTACGCAAACACAAAATTGAATACGAAGCCGGAAAATATCTTGGCAAAGAATTCGATACCGCCTTTTTTATCACAAAATCAAGCTGTGCGGCAGAAGATCTGGCAGAAAAAATAGTTAGAATCGGAACCGATTATTTAATTGCAGTCGGCGGCGACGGAACCATGAGTGAAGTTGTTAACGGCATAATGCGCGTTCCAAAAACTGAGAGAGAAAATCTTGTTGTTGGACTGCTTCCTGTTGGAAGTGGCAACGATTTTGCCCGCTCGATGCACCTCTCAAGCAAAATTAAGGACCTTCACGAACTCATTAAAAAAAATCAAACGATTCGGCTAGATATCGGAAAACTCGAATATAAATCCATGCACGACGAAGATAGGGTTCACTATTTTAACAACATAACGGATGTTGGACTTGGTGCAGAAGTTGCAAAACGCGTTAATGAAGGAAACAAAACTTATGGACCCAACCTGGCGTTTTTCACTGCAACAATAACAAGCTTTCTTCGTTACAAAAGGAAGAAAATAAAAATCACCTCCGGAGAATTTAATTACGAAGGCAGTGTTTTGATTTTGGCTTTAGCAAATGCACGCTATTTTGGAAGCGGTATTTGTATTGCACCACACGCAAAAATTAACGATGGAAAAATTGCGATTACTCTTGCAGGCAATGTAAATCTTTTCGATTACCTGAAGAATTTGTCCAAGATTAGAAAAGGAAAATTCGTTAACCTTAGAGAATTGCATTACAAAGAAGTTGAAAGCTGCTTTGTTGAACCGCTTGGCAATCCATGTTTGATTGAAGCCGATGGAGAGATGATAGGCAAGATTCCGCTGCATGTTTCGATGCTGCGCCATGAGCTGCACTTTCTCTCGGCGGTGCGGGAATAATTCTATTTAGCTTCGCGGTTACTTATTCATGTGTTTCCGGTAACGCAGTTTATTTTTAACTATTACAGATAAAAATGTTTCTATACAAAAATGAATTTATATAACGCTATTTTTGATTAACTTCCGGCTAGAATTTTACGAACATTTATTACGGATAGTTTTATGAGAAAAAATTTTAACGTTCCAGGAATCAAACACCAGATTCTAATCTATCTGATAGTGAGCATTTCAATTATGGCAAAGGCAGGTACTGCATCAAAAGCTCACAAACCGGAAGAAATTAAATCTGTAAATCATGTTGAATGGAGCCGTTCGGCTACAATTTATGAAGTGAATATACGCCAATATACAACAGAAGGAACTTTCAAAGCTTTTGCAAAAAGTCTACCGCGACTGAAACAAATGGGAGTTGACATTTTATGGTTCATGCCAATTCATCCAATAGGAGAACTAAATCGAAAAGGTTCTCTCGGCAGTTATTACGCTGTAAAAGATTACACTGCTGTAAATCCGGAATTCGGCACAATCGATGATTTCAAAGATGTTGTCGAACAAGCTCACAAACTTGGAATGCATGTAATTATTGATTGGGTAGCAAACCATACGGGGTGGGATAATGTGTGGACCAAGACCCATCCAGATTTTTATACTAAAGATAAGAAAGGAAATTTTGTTCCACCTGTAAAAGACTGGACAGATGTAATCGATCTTAATTATGACAACAAGGAACTCTGGAACTACATGCGCGATGCTATGAAATTCTGGATTGATAACAGCAACATTGATGGATTCCGCGCCGACGTTGCAGCTATGGTTCCAACCGAATTCTGGGTATGGCTTCGTCCTCAGCTCGAAAAGACAAAACAAATTTTTATGCTTGCAGAAGCATCCGAGCCGGAACTTCACCGGGTTTTCGATATGACTTATAACTGGCAGCTCAAAGATTTATTTGTAGGCTTGACAGAAGGCAAAAAGAAACCACTGGATTTTTACGACTACTTTGAAAAAGAGAAAAAGGAATACCCGCTCGATTCATACAGGATGGTATTCACGTCTAATCACGATGAAAATTCCTGGCATGGAACGGACAAAGAAAGATACGGCGATGCAGCTGAAATGTTTGCTGTTGTAAGCGGAGTAGTGCCGGGCTTGCCGCTGGTTTACAGTGGCCAAGAAGCCGGGCTTAACAAACGGCTGAGCTTTTTTGAGAAGGACACAATAAAATGGAAGCCGGACAAGATGCATGGTATCTATTCGACACTTTTTAAATTAAAGAAAACCAACAGAACTTTGTGGAACGGAACCGGCGGAGGAGAGTTTCGAAAAATTTCCGTTGACAATCAATCGATCTTTGCGTTCTACCGCGAAAAAGGTAAGGATAAAATTGTAGCACTTTTCAATTTTTCAAAAGAAAAGCAAGAGGTCGATCTAAAAGATTCCGGTATAGAAGGAACATTTCGCAACCTTTTTACGAATCAAACAGTTATATTAACTACCGGATCAAAAATTACTATTAGTCCGTGGAAATACGAGATATTAACAAAATAAAGAAAGATGAAGTACCGGGACAAGATTTCATCATCCAATAAGTCTGTTTATATTCTCATCTTAAGTGCAGGCGTTATAATGGCGCTTGCAATAATGTACAGCCTCTTCATCGGAATCCGGGTCAACTTCACTTATACAACACTTCTTGATGCTTCTCTTAACATAAAGACAAATGTTATTTACGCCAAAACAAATTTTCTTAAGTATGCAGAAAATGAAGATACTCAAGCGCTGCGCGATGCGTGGCAGTTTCTCTCTCTTGCAGAATTTAACGCGCATGTAATTCTTGAAGAAAAGGACGAACTGAATATTTTTTCAACTCCAATGAACGATCAGGATTTGAAAAAAAACGTTCAACAACTTCAAGTTGCTCTGCTGGAATTCAGAGGTTTATCATTCGAGTCTGGCAAAGAGAGCACGCCCGCATCCAAAAGCGAATCGAAAGCAAAGTTGGAACTGCTCTTTTCTGCCATAGATCATAATACTACTTTAATTGAAAACTCGGTACGATCGCTTTTATCCTCTCAAACAAGAGTTTTCCGTTTTACACAATTCGGATTAATCGGAATCAGTTTGTTGTTGTCGTTGATAAGTATTCTTGTCTTTTACCGGTACGAAAAGCAGAGGAACGAGTACATAAGAGAAATTAAAACTGCCAGTCTAAGTTTTGAAAAAGGATTGCAAAGAACTACCAAAACAGAAGAAGCCCTTCAGGAAAGTCAGCGCAAACTTACTACCCTCGTTCAGAATTTACCCGGCATGGTTTATCGCTGCAAACTGGGACAAGTGTGGGTACTTGATTATGTGAGCGATAAATGTCTAAATGTTACCGGTTTCAAATCCGAAGATTTAATGAACAACAAAACCGTTTCATACTACGATTTAATTTATCCCGAAGATCTCAAAAAGAATTACGAAATTATTAAAACCGCATTGGAAGAAAGAAAGCCGTTCCAATTAATTTATAGAATAAACACAGCAGGAGGATTTGAAAAATGGGTTTGGGAACAGGGTGTTGGCGTCTATTCCGAAAAGGATGATGAAATTGTAGCACTGGAAGGATTTGTAACCGACATAACAGAACAGAAAAGCATTGAAGAACAAGTTAACCTTCAAAGCACTGCTCTTGATGCTGCGGCAAACGGAATTGTAATTACCGATAAAGACGGTAAGGCTCTTTGGGTTAATTCTGCTTTTACGAAACTTACCGGCTATTCATTAAAAGAGGTTGCCGGTCAGAAAATGAGCATCTTAAAATCCGGCAAGCATGATGATAGTTACTACGCATACATGTGGAACAAAATTGTATCCGGCGAAATTTGGCGCGGGGAATTAATTAACAAGCGTAAAGATGGTTCTCTTTATAGCGAAGAGATAACTATCACTCCCACCAAGAATCCAGCCGGAGAAATCATTTTCTATGTTGCAGTTATGCACGACATTACTGAGAGAAAAGTTGCCGAACAGGCGCTGAAGAAGAGTGAACTTCGTTTCAGAGGCTTATTCGAAAATGCAACTATTGGCATTTACCAAACAACACCGGAAGGTAAGACGTTAATGGTTAACCCGACTCTTCTAAAAATTACCGGTTATGATTCTCCGGAAGAGTTTTCGAATCTGGACGTTAAGAATATATATGCCGATCCGTCTCGGCGTGAGGTTTTTAAAAATGAAATTGAAAAAAAAGGATTGATACTTGGCTATGAATTTCAATGGAAGAAAAAAGACGGCACATTAATTTATGTTAGAGAAAGTGCACGTGTTGTAAGAGACGAAAACGACAAAATACTTTATTACGAAGGAACAGTTGAAGACATTACCGAAAAAAAGAAAACCGACGAAGCATTAGTCGAAGCAAAAAATAGAGCCGAGCTATCCGACCGGTTGAAATCGGAGTTCCTTGCGCAGATGAGCCATGAAATTAGAACTCCATTAAACGTAATTTTGAGTTTCACTTCTATGATGAAAGATGAACTTCGGGATAAAGTCGACGAGGAAATGGCAAACGCTTTCGATGTTATAGACACAGAAGGTAAACGTATCATGAGAACGGTAGAGTTAATTCTTAACATGTCGGAACTTCAAACCGGATCTTATTCATACAGAGCCAAACGAATTGATCTGTACAACGACATTTTGCAGAAGACACATAATCATTTTCAAGCGCTGGCAAAGCAAAAGAAAATTTCTTTGACAATCAACGACTTCAAAGGCAATTCTATTGTTGAGGCTGACGAATATTCCGTCAATCAAATTTTTTCTCACTTGGTTGATAATGCAATTAAATACACATCGAAAGGCAAAGTAGAAATTTTAATCGACCGCGATTCGCGCGAGCATTTATACGTTGATGTTGCCGATACCGGAATCGGTATTTCAGAAGAATATATGCCGATGCTGTTCACTCCTTTTACACGTGAGGAAAAAGGTTACACAAGAAACTTTGAAGGCAACGGTCTCGGTCTTTCACTCGTAAAAAAATATTGCGAACTCAACGGTGCAGACATTAAGGTTACCAGCAAGAAAGGCAGAGGAACCACGTTCCGGGTAATATTTCCTACCATAAATTAATTTTCTGTTACGATAGAAATTTTATTCAAGTTGCTATCTTCAAAAACATGGGATGATTTCAAAACACTTTTTTGGCGAACGCTACGCGTATGGCGGCTGTAGGTGTATAGCATGGCGGTTCAAACCGGAAGAGTTCGAAAAGTAAAAAGACGCCGGAAATAAAAGAGCAATAAAAAATTTGGTGAAGAAAAAAGTAAAAATTTTAGAAGGCTATCCGGCAGTTCCCTGCTCCAGAAACATTCCCGCCGCATTTGAGGGGACAGGAATTTCATCTGCATTTACAAAAAGCAGGTTCTTTGAAGTAGCCCGCAGATCGAAGACTAGACCGATTATGAGGTATTCTCTTTGATAACAGTATTCATATAAACTACACTCAAAGATAGCCTTGAAGCAGAAAAACTTAAACAGGCACACGGAACGGAAAAAAATACAAACAAGCTAAGGTTTTGTCACGCCGAAATTTTCTAAAAACTTAATCAAGAAGAACATTGCAAATCCAATCGACGAAAGCAAAAAATCTTCTGCGTCAATCGTAACCTTAGGAACAGTACCCATTAATTTACCTAAGAACTTTGTGATAATTAGAACGACTATAAAAAGTAGAAAGCCGAGTAAACCTGACCGGAACGGATTTAAAACAAATTTGAAAAGCGTGGACTTTCTTACTCCTGACATAAACCCTCCGTCAATTTCTTGTTTTTTTACAGGGAGGAAATGATTATGACAACAATATATGAAAATGAAATTACATGTTGAAAAAATATTTCATGCTGGATTTTTTTGGCTGAAAAAATTTTACGTGGACCGAAATTCATACAAACAGTATTAATAAAACCTTTTCATTTTATAAGGAAACGACAATTAACTGATTTATTCTCCTTTTCTGTTGTTAAGCAATATGTAAACCCTTCTTTCAGCGAATAAGCGCCAACTTCCCCCATTTTGTTAATAGCAAGATAACTCACGTTCATATTTGTGAAACCTTTCTGGGATTTGTAAAGACGTTTGATTGCGAACTCACAAGCTTTCTGCGGTGAAAAACCTTCACGCATTTTTTCAACAATCAAAAAACTTCCAAGAGTTCGCATCACATATTCTCCATTTCCGGTTGAGACAGCGCCGCCGATAGAATTGTTGACAAACATTCCGGCACCGATTACCGGAGAATCTCCCACGCGCCCGTGCAGCTTAAAAGCTAATCCGCTTGTCGAAACTCCGCCGCTTATATTTTTCATCTTATCTATTGCAAGCATTCCGATTGTATCATGGTTGTTTTTCTTTGTTTGTTTTTCTTTCCACTCAAGCCATGCTTTTCTGGATTGTTCGGTTAGCAAATTTTCTTCTTTGAATCCGTTTTCAAGTGCAAATTTTTTTGCACCGTCGCCGGCAAGCATAACATGTTTTGTCTTTTCCATCACCAATCGGGCAACCGAGATTGGATGCATTATATTTTCGATACAGGCGACCGAGCCAGCGTTACTGTTCCAATCCATAATTGACGCATCGAGCGTAACTTTTCCGTCTGCATCCGGCATACCGCCATAACCAACAGAGGTATCGTTCGGGTCTGCTTCGGTAACTTTGATTCCCTCTTCAATTGCATCTAAAGAACTTTTTCCTTGAAGCAAAATTTCCATTGCGTGTGCATTCGATTTAAGATTTGGCGCCCATGTGGAAACTACAATAGGAATATTTGGCGTGCCTGTTGCCGGAAATAATTTTGAGGAAAAGACATGATTCAACAATAATCCTCCTCCAGTAACCGCGCCAGTTTTTACAAAATCCCGTCGTTTCATTTCATTCTCCGAGTGATTTCTGTTTTATGTTTTGGTTGATCAAAAATAGTTCCGGACGTCCGTCAAAAAGTTTAAGAACATCCTCGAAATAAAAAATAGAGTTAGGCTTATATAGTGCAGTGTAAATTTCATCAATTAATTTTAAGTCTTTCTCTGTATCAACAGTCCATCTATGAAATGAGTAATCTTTTTTGCTGGTATAATTGGAGATGACAAATTTTTCGGGGTGTTGATAAATAAAAGGCGTTACGTGTTCCCGCTCGAAATTTTTATTAGCTCCGTTGTATGCTTTTTCAAGTGCTGCAAAAGAAAAAATTTCCACGTCAAGACCGCGCGGGAAAGTCCTTTCGGTAACATTGCTAAAATAATCTAAACGCCCCGATCGGTTCGAGTAGAGAAAATTTTTCAGCATCAGGTCAATTATTTTCGGATCGATCAGAGGGCAGTCGGAAGTGATACGAATAACTATATCTGCCCCGAATTTTTTTGCAGAATCGTAATAGCGCGAGAGCACATCGTTGGAACTGCCGCGGTGAAAAGCAATTCCGTTCTTTATACAGAAATCTTCAACAGCATTGTCTTCCGGTAAAGTTGTAGTGGCAATAATAATTTGATCAATTAATCTGGAAAAAGTTAAACGATCAACAACATGCTGAAGTAGCGGCTTGCCAGAAATATTTTTGAATATTTTCCCCGGAAGTCTTGTAGACCCCATTCTTGCCTGAACTATTGCGGCAATTTTATTGGAAGAAGAATTATTCAATTAAATCCCAGCTTAATGGCGTTCCTCTTTCGATATTTCTTTTAGCTTTTCTACCGAGGATTTCTTTCAAATATTTTGGATGAAGACCGTTTGAAGGACGGATAGACCTAATGTTTTCTTCAGAGAGTGTTTCTCCGGCTTTAATATCTTTTACCACAAATAGTGAGCGCGCAAATGATCTGCTTTTTTTTACTTTCTCATTTAATTCAAAATTGAAACAGCCCAAAGCTTTTTCTACCTGTCGGACTTCATCAATCATCTTCTTAAATTCTTGCGGCTCGAGGGAAAAAGCTGCATCGGGTCCGCCAAGCCGTTTATCCAGAATAAAATGCTTCTCAATTATTTTTGCACCAATTGCTGTAGAAGCAACCGGAACAATTGTTCCCTCTGTATGGTCCGATAATCCTACAATAACATTAAACTTTTCAGCCAATAGCGGTATAGTTGATAAATTTGCATCTTCAATCGGCGCTGGGTATTCGGAGGTACACTTCAACAAAGCAATTTGATTGTTGCCAACGTTGCGGCAAACATCAACTGCATCTTGTATTTCATCTTCGGCAGCAATACCTGTTGAAATAATGACCGGCTTGGCTTTCGATGCAACATATTCGATCAATGGAATGTCCACAATCTCGAACGATGCAATTTTGTAAGCCGGAACATTCATCTGCTCTAAAAAATCGACCGCTGTTTTATCGAACGGAGAAGAAAAGCAAATCAGCCCTAGTTCGTCGGCAAGTTTTTTTAATTTTGGCTGCCATTCCCACGGTGTGTAAGCTTTCTGATAAAGCTGGTATAGAGTGGTGCCATCCCAAATTGTTCCCTGTCGAATCTTGAAATAGTCTTTATCGCTGTTGATGGTTATAGTATCCGGCGTGTATGTTTGAAGTTTAACAGCATCTGCGCCACAATCTTTAATCGTCTTAATTGATTGAACGGCTATATCGTAATTTTGATTGTGGTTTGCGGAAAGTTCTGCAATTATAAAAACACGGTTATCTTTTCCTATTTCAAAGTTGCCTATTTTAAAATTCACTTAGTTTCCCGTTTCAAAATAAATTTATAAAAATTTTCTCCTTCGATGTTTTTTTCACACGCAAAAACAAAACCGGTTGAAATAAATGCTTTCATCGATGCTTCGTTATTAGGTAAAATGTAAGCAATTATTTCTTGAACATGATTTCTTTCGGAAAATGTTTTCGAACACGCTTCGCGCAATATTTTTTTTGACAAACCTTTTCCTCTAAAATCTCTAAGCATACTTATGCTTACTGTAGCATAAGCACGTTCAACCTGAAAGCGCACCTGACCGATAAAGTTATCTTTCTTATCAAAAGCCAATAGAAATATATAATCTTCTTTTTTTATTTTCTGGCTGAACCATTGTTGATGATTGTTCCAATCGATCGGCTTTTTGTTAATCGATTGTTTTCTAACCGTTGGATCATTAGATAGAGTAAAAATTTTTTGCGAGTCGGATTCAACAGCCATTCGAAGGTAAAAAGAAGCTGTGCTGCAAAGTTTTTCAATAACAAATTGAACAGTGCGCATCGCTCCCTTGCCGTCAACATTGTCTCTGCCGGCATTACCGGATTTTTTTCGCAGCGAAATAGATTTTAACGACTCGACCTGTTCAATTATTTTTCGTAGAAAGTTTACATCGCTGCCAAAAATTGGATCGATTATAAATCCCTTTTTCTTCCACTCAAGAATATTATGCCGCTGATTGTCTGCGACTGCAATTGCAATGGTAGGACTTCCTGTAACGGCAAGCTCGTATAAAGTTTGCCCCGCCGCAGAAATAGTTATATCGTTCGATAACATCAGTTTACACATTGTGGAAGCATCCGGGGAAAAATATAATTTTGTGTTCGAGTCAACCACTTTCTCAATCTCGGTTCGATTTTGGAATCCGCTTCCAACAACAATATTTTTTTTAAGATCTGGAAATGTTTCGCCGAGTGCACGTAATGTTGCCGGCATCAAATTTTTGTTATCCTGCCCACCGAATGTAACCAGTATCGAATTCAATTTTTGATTATGTTTTCTCGACGGAACATTCCAGAATTCTTTTCGCAGCGGAATAAATTTGCTTCCAAGCAAATAATCGCTTCCATTTTTTCTGCGGTACGGAAATGTTTCGGCATTGATTGTTCCGTTTAACACTATTGCCGGTGGATAATCGAGACGGAGCGTATCGTCTATAAAAAGTGAAGTCCTTCCATGTTTCGATAAATTTTCGTAGAAATCTTTTCCCGCAAGATAAGAATCGATAATTATTATGTCGCTGTTTTTGATTTCCGCAATCAGTAGGGTAGGATTAATCAACCAATTTATTATCTTAAAGTTTGTAGTTGTCAAAAACGATTTTGCCTTTGTGTCGCTGTTAATGTAGAGAGTCGGAAAAATGTTTCTATGTTCAAATGCCTGTTGCAGCGATAAACAGCGCGTAATGTGTCCGTAACCGGTATCTTGAAGACCTTCTGTAATTATCGAAATTTTCATTTAGCTCTGTTCAGTGTTTCGATGATAGTTTTTGAAATGTATGATAAATCTCTTATCGTAAGCAGCGGATAGATCGGTATAGAGAGCTCACGTTCATAAAATTTTTCCGCAATCGGAAAATCGCCCGCATTGAATCCGTAATTTTTTCCGTAAAACGGCTGAAGATGAACAGGCACATAATGAACCTGGCACCTAATTCTTTTTTGTATCAGCTTTTCAAAAAATGTTTTTCTGGAAATTTTTAACTCATCAAATTTTATTTGAAGCGGATAAAGATGATAAGCATGCTTTGCATCTTTTGGAACAGCCGGAACAATAAAACGTTCATCTTGACAGAATGCTTTATTATAAAATTTTGCAATCGATCTTCGCTTCTTAAGAAATTCATTTAGCCTTTTCAGCTGACTAATTCCGAGCGCACATTGAAAATCTGTAATCCTGTAATTAAAGCCGGGCTCGTGCATTTCGTAATACCACGGGCCATCGTTCTTTTCTAAAATATTTATGTTCTTTGTTATTCCATGTGATCGAAAAGTTTTGATTCGTTTATCGAGCTGTTCATCGTTAGTAACTACTGCGCCGCCTTCACCGGTTGTAATATGTTTTACCGGATGGAAACTTAGGTTTACTGCATCTGCATATTTTGTTGGGTACTTAATGTCATTTATGTACTCGGCACCCAGTGCATGGCAATAATCGTCGATCAACTGAAATTCGTATTTGTCTTTCAGCGTTTTCAGCGAGTTCCAATCGCAAGGATTACCTGCATAATCAACAGCAACAACGGCTTTGATTTTTTTGTTTCGAGATAAATAGAATTTTATTTTGTCTTCTAACCTATTTGGCTCAATCGTGTAGGTCAATTCATCGATGTCGACAAAATCCGGAGTTGCACCGGCATAAACCACACAATTAGCGCTTGCAAGAAAAGTTATAGGAGAAGTAATCACTACATCATCTTTCTTCCATCCATAACCGAGAGCAATTAAATGGAGTCCTGCGGTTCCGCTGGAAATTGCCGAAGCATATTTTCCACCGAATTTTTTGTTAAGTGCATTTTCGAATTTCGAAATCGTGGGTCCTTGTGTAAGCCAGTCCGACTTGAGCACCTTCACAACTGCTTGAATATCCGAAGCACTTATTGTTTGTCGCCCGTAAGAATAGTTATTGGTTGGTGGTAATTGGTAATTGGTGATTGGTGATTGGTTATTGGTTATTGGTAATCGGTTCTTCATAAGTACACGGTTATTTGTTCTTTAAAGAGTTGATTAATACATTAATCTTCTTACCAAGTAAATCGTATTTATCATTAAGTTCTGTGTACACTTCTGGCGGAATATGGTTCAAATCTTTCGAAAGAAGAATCAAATATTTACATTCTTCGACCGATCCTCGAGCGATCACAAGAAAATTAATAAACTCTTTTTTTGTATATCTCCCCATGCCTTCTGCTATGTTGGTTGGCACAGATGAAGCAGCTCTTAAAAGTTGCGACGTTAAACGATATTCTTCTTTTTTCTTGGGAAAAGCTTCTGATGTTTTGTAAATGTCTAAGACAAGTTGGTGCGATAGTTTCCAAATCTCCAAATCTTTAAATGAATTAATTTTATTCATTACTAACGACCAATCACCAATCGCTAATAACATTGCTTAATATTAATTCTTTCAATTCCTCTATACTCAAGAACCATGGATTCGTTCCGCTGTTGTATTTGAAACCGAACGCACAAAACTTGCCCGGGTTTCCACCGCTTGTTGTTCTGAATTTCTCCGTGTCCCAAAGTTTATATTGGGCATTGTCACCAACCTGTGCCGATGGAAGAATAACAAAGTAGTCATCAAATTCGATTGTGTTAATTGCGTCTGCTTCGGTTATCATTTCTTCATGAATTTTTTCACCGGGCCGAACACCGACAATTTGTATCTTACATTCCGGTGCTACTGCTTTTGCTAGATCTAAAATTTTGAACGATGGAATTTTAGGAACAAATAATTCTCCACCCCACATTCTATCGAGAGATTTTAAAACGAGGTCAACACCTTCTTGTAGCGTTATGTTGAAACGCGTCATTCTTTCATCTGTAATAGGAAGAATGCCGGTTTTTTTCTTTTCGAGAAAGAAGGGGATTACCGATCCACGGCTTCCCATAACATTTCCGTAACGGACAACGGAAAATTTTATATCATGTTTCCCTTTGTAATGATTTGCGGCTGTAAAAAGTTTATCGGAAGTTAACTTGGTAGCGCCGTACAAGTTGATCGGCGCGGCTGCTTTATCGGTACTAAGCGCAACAACTTTTCTTACCCCGCATTCTATACATGCATCAATAACATTTTGCCCCCCGATAATATTTGTTTTCACCGTTTCGAATGGATTGTACTCTGCAGCCGGAACTTGCTTGAGAGCAGCAGCATGAATAGCAATATCGACTTCTTCCATCGCTCTAACCAACCTTTTTTCATCGCGCACATCGCCTATAAAATAACGCATCAGCACGCCGTCTTTCTTGAAACGTGGCTCCTGTTGCATTTCAAACTGCTTCAATTCATCGCGGCTGTAGATAATTATTTTTTTCGGATTGAATCGTTTGAGAACCGTTTCAATAAATTTTTTACCGAACGATCCGGTTCCGCCGGTTATAAGAATTGTTTTCCCGTCCATAATTCCTCGCCTTTAACCAAGAACAAATTTATGAAAATTCTTTCTGTTGTAAACGATTAATTTGAACGTATGCCGTCGAATGTAGAAAGACTGATGTTGTATTTCTTATAGAATTCATCAAAGTATGGTCGGTATTTCGAATAAAGCTGGTGCAGTTTTTCCATTTTGTAATTCTCGAAAACCCAGAGATGTTTTTTGAATTTCCACAATCTGGAATAAACAGCGCGGTTGTATAACGGTCCAGCCATTCGAATTAAAATATAAACTATGAAATGACGGAAATGAAAATCGAATTGAGAATTGCGGATTGAGAATTGTGAATTGATAATAGTCTTTTGGAAATAGTATGATGCGCGTATGTGATTCATTCCGTCTCCGAAACCGATTATGTCTTCTATTAATTTCTTCCGCAGGGATTCTTTTTCGGTATCGAAAAAATTCTCTACTTTTCCTTTGGCGTGAAATTCATCGATCATTTTTTGAAGTTCTTCGTACGATTGAATCAGCGCAGAACCTTTGTAAAGAGGGTCGCGGTTGAAATCTTTTTCCGGATTGATGTAAATCGTCTGCTTGTTCATCAACCAGCTTTCAAGCGCCGTTGTAGATTCAAAACAAGTCCACAAATCTGAAACACTTATCAAATCGTGAATTGATTCTTCAGTGCTTAAGTAAATTACATTTTCGAAATGAACGAGTTCGCTTATTTCGTTTTTAACCGGTTCAGCCCGCTCAGGTGCATTCTCCTGCGGATGTTGTTTGAGAACAAACAGGGTATCTTTGTTATTGATGATTGCTTGTTCTAAAATATTGCGGACTTTTTTTCTCTGCTCTTCAATCCAAATTAATTTTGATTTATCGCCGTTTGCCCAAAATAGTAATTCACTTCTTCCGCGGGGATGATCGAGTTTACCAAATGCCCAGCCTGCATAACCGATAACTTTTTTGTATCCCGATTTGTTGTACTTGTGAAGGAAATCTTCTTTTTTCATGAATTTGTAAATCGTATATCGATCGAACCCCACGCCACCGGTTACAACTATTTTATCTGCTGCTTCGGGAACTTCCTTTTTCAGGAACCCAGCGGTTCGCTTACTCCAGCAGCATACGTAATCCTGGTAAAATTTTTTATCGCGGTTGAATCCCCAGTAATTAAAACTTCCGTCTGTTCTGAAATTTCCTTCCGAGATTAAAGCAAAGAGCGGAATGTTTTGCCCGTGAGCAATTTTAGAAATCTCAAAATAAAAGTTTGAGCCGATTGTATTTGCCTGAAGAATTACATCCGGCTTGATTTTGTATATCTGGTGAATATCAATATTGAGCGCATGGTAAAATTCGCAGTTGAGAAATCTTTCTGCAAAGTAGCGGATGGGTAGGAGCATTTCCACATCGCGGCCTACTGAATCATCCGTAAAACATAACACTTTTGTTTTAGAGAGCATAATTAATCATGAAATTTTTATGAACCTTTAACGGCTTTTTGATATCTGTCTAATAATGTCGGATCTTCGATTGAACCATGGTGATGAACTTGTTTCCATTCATTGTTAACCAGCTTAAAAATTCGGGATGTTCTTATTGCAAGCTCAACTACCGTAGACCCAATTTGAAATTGCCCACGCTCCCGTCCAACAGCATAAAACAATTCTTTACCGGCGTGAATAGTGTAGTCATAAAACTCAACGTAAACTTTTGCCGGACCGTTAAATATTTTTTCATATACAGATTTAATTTCGTTCCAACCGCGTTTGATGCCGCCCAAAGGATTATCCATGGTAATCTCGTCGGATTGAAGCCAGTTGCCAGACATTTTGTTAAGGTTCTTGTTGTTGAAAGCATTGTAAAAATCTATTAAAGCATTTACTGGAGAATCATCTTCAGATTTATTTTCATTTCCTGTAATCGGATTTTGTTCTGGTTTCATTTCTTTCTTCTGTCCATTTATTTATTGTCTCGTTAAGGTATGATGCAAGTTTCCCGGTCAAGTTTCTATTCGAATATTGTGAAATATCCGTTTGATTCGAAATCAATTTCCCTTGTTTGAACTTCTCGTACAATTCTTTTATGGTTTTGATTGTTGTATCGAGATCACGGAAACCGCATGTGAATCCGCCACTAACACCGTGAACAATTTTTGAAGCATCACTTTCCTCTGGCCCAATAACGAGAATCGGTCTGCGCGAAGCAAGATACTCAAAAAGTTTTCCCGGTAATCTTCCGTTAACATTTGGCATGTTATTAAGAATAAGCAAAAGCGCTTGCGAACGACGCATTCTTTCCAAAGTTTCTTTGCGCGATAAATGTCCGAACAAACGAAGATTATTTTTCAATCCAAGCGATTCTATCCCGTCAATTATTACATGTCCGACAAATCCGGCAAGTTCAATTTCAAGATCGTCTGCAAATTGTTTATTCTCTTCAGCGATGATTGACAATGCTTTCCATAATGTCTTCGCATTTCTATCCGGACCGAGACTGCCGTAGTGACTAACCGTAAATTTTTGCGATAGCGGAACATTAATATTTTCAAAATCATCTTCGTCGTAGCCCCACACAATTACGCCGACGTCATTTGCACCGATTGATTCCAGATCGTGTTTCCATGTGTCGCTGCAGATCGTAATTTTATCAGCCCAGCGAAACACGCGTTGTTCCATCGCCTCATGAATTCTTTGCGAGATAGGATTTAGCATTAATTGCGGGAAGTAATCTACCTGCGTCCAGGGGTCCTGAAAATCGGCATGCCACGGAATTCCCAACTTTTTTTTCACGCCGTATGCTATCATATGAGTTGATTGTGGCGGACCGTTTGTAAACAAAATATCAACCGGATTTTCTTTTAGATACTCAGTCAAAAATTTTACTGAAGGACGAATCCAAAACCTTCGCGCATCCGGAATAAAAATATTTCCGCGAATCCAAATTCCGAGTTTGTGTGCAAAGCTTGGCTTCTCTTCTTCCAAAAAAACGTTATGAATCTGTTCTTCCTTTTTCTTTCCGGTTATGAATTTAAAAAGATTGTATGGCTCCCAAATTTTTGTTTTTAAGATCGTTGCACCGTTCGGAATATCCTTAAAGTTACCCTCGTCGAGAACAGGATATTCGGGATTGTTGGAGGTGCATATTACGGGTTCCCAACCGAACTCGCGCAAGTATTTTGCAAACTTCAAACAGCGGTGAACGGCAATTCCGCCTGCAGGAGGCCAGTAGTACGATATGATTAAAATTTTTTTCATGGCCGAACGATGGTTTCTGTATCGCCTTGTGATTTTCCGGTTCCTTTCATTATACCTCTTATAAAGTCGATCATCTTTGCCGGACTAGTCAAAATTTCTAACTCGGCTTTTTCATAAAATTTGAAAATGAAAAGAACGAACGGGAAAATAATTACCAGAACCAGTTTTATTATAAGCAGCAAAAAAATATTCATTGGTGGCAGAAGGTAAACTGCTGAAGCCAATACCGAACCGGCAGTAATCATTAGTAAAAGCTTTTTGTTTTCAAAATTGATCTTGAAATATTTATCAGAAAAATTCCGGGTAATAAGATGGAAGATAATAAACGAAACAAGGGTGTTCACTGCTGCAGCCATAATTCCAAACTTCGGAATGAAAATGAAATTCAATATTATATTTAGCGCGGAAACGGCGAGCGTAATCCAGGCAATATATTTTGTGTTTTTGGTCAACATCATTCCCAGCGAAGCGGTTAAACGCATTCCACTGAAGACATACGAAAGCAAGATGATCGGAACAATAATATATGCCGAATAAAAATCTGTTCGCTTTGCAAAAATTCCGACGATCTCTTTGCTGAAAAGTGATAGGAAAACAAATCCCCATACAAAAAAGAAAGTTGAATATGTCATCAGCTTAGAGAAAAACCTGTTGTCGTCCGGTTGTCCGTAATATTTGTATGCAATTGGAAGAAGTCCTAGACTAAACGGCAGTACCAAAAACATATTAAGCACACCGGCAATTCTGTATGCGAGACCATAAAGTGCGACGTGTTTAGCGCCCAGAAGAAATTTAATTATAAAACGATCGCTTTGATTAAGCAGCATAAATCCCAACGAACTGAATACAAGCGGGAACCCGAATTTGAATGCGACAGACAAAATTTCTTTGTTGAAACTTGGCTTCATAACGGAGATCAGTTTGGTAAGCAGTGCAATCGTTGTGAGAAATTCTGCAATCAATGCCGCCAATAATATTCCCGTGATGCCTTGGTTTTCGTACTCAACAAGATAAACAGTGAAGAAAGTCATCACGAAAGTTTTAGCAATGCTCATGGTTGAATAGTATGCCGCTTCTTCATCTGCTCTAACTTTCGCAAGAAAAAGATTGTTCATCACGCGTAACAGAACGATGTAAGCGGTTAAGCGGATATACTCCGCAGTAATTTGAGATTGTGAAAAGAAGACCGAAAATTTTGACGTTATTAATTCTGTAGTAATAATAAGCGCAGCAGAAACAGCAAGAACAAATGTTGTGAGAGTGAAAAGCGTTGAACCCTTTTGTTCTTTGTATTCTCTACTGTTGTTAAGAAAGATTAGGGAACTGGCTTGACCGAGGATGACGACTTCGGCAAGAATTTGTATTGTGTTGTCTAGAAGATCCCAATTACCAAAGTCTGTTAGAACAAGCTTTGCCGTGAACAGCGGCAGCAAAATAATGCCGACGGCTTTCGGAGCGATGTTACTTAAACTGTAAACGAAAGTATCGCGAACGGTACTTTTTAATCGTTCAAGCATTTATTGTTTTTCCGCCGGTTTCTTTTTCTTCGATACAAACAGTGCTAAAGCCAACCCGCCAAACATCAGTACGTTAAGAATTAAAGACAAATATTTACCGGCAGCAAATCCTTTCGGTTCGTAAACAAACTCGACTTTATGTTTGCCTTGCGGAACAACAATGCCCTGAAAGCCGTAATTCGCTTTATGAATTTGCACTGCGGCGCCATCTACAAATGCTTTCCAGCCCGGCAAATATGTTGTTCCGAAAAACAAAAAATTATTTCCTTTGCATTTCACATCAACCGCGAGAGATTCATCTTTGTACGAAGTAATAGTAGCCGAGTTTGTTGAATCACCTTTATCAAATTTGAAATCCAATTTTTCTACGAAAGCTACTTTTTGGGGATCGAACAAATTATTTTTGATTGCATTCAAAACATCAACGCCGGATTTCCGGGCAACGCTATCGACAAAATAAACCCTCGGCAGAGCTTTTCCGTTGCTATAAACAAATTCATCTTTGCTCTGATAGATGTTTGTAAACCCATCGGGTACGTACTGGCGATCCGTTACGATGTATTTTACGTTAAGCATTCTCCAGAGGGTTGGATTGACAGGACCGACTACATCCATTATGTCTTGATAGTTTCTTGGTTTTACGGCAGAGTAGCCGTAGAAATCTTCCTGTAAAAAATAAACATTGAAATTGGCGTTGCTGCTAAAACCTCCCAGCGATCCATCTTGTTTCAGATTTAACAGCCGGTGCGGCATTTGGTCGTTTTGCTGTTTAATAATCGATATGTAATTCGGCTCTCTGAAAAGATCATTCACTTTTTCCGAATCAACATAAGATTTGCCGCGGTGACTTACCCTGAATAAATCGAACAGAACAAGCAGTGCAATTCCTGCAATGAAAAGTTCTTTGTTCAGTTTGAATTTAATGAACATGTATATTAGTACGAAAACCAATGCGAGCAATGCAAACGACGCAAGCAGGTCACCCTTGAACATGTCCGTCATGTATTCTGCAAGCGCATTGAAAGTCTGTGCTTCCTGCTGGGCGCGTTGCGATTGACCGAGCGATGACGCATAATCATTTACGCGCTGAGTAAACCATGTGCCTAAACTTCCGCTGAGGAGGAAGAACAAAACAAATAAACCGGCGAAAGTCATTGCGACATACTTGAAAGTTTTTTCCTTCCTCGGATTTTTTTCTTCGCGGATAGAAACAATCTGCATCAAACCGAGTCCCGCAAGAACCGGGAAGATGATTTGAATAATATGCAAAATCATCGACGGTGATCGGAAATTATCGAATCCGGGGAAGTGATAGTAAAACAAATTATAAAACAGAGGAAGAGTTCTTCCGAACGAGAGAAGCAGGAAAAGAATAACAACAATTCCGAAAAACTGCACGACCGGATCTTTCCATTTTACGAACAAGGTAAAAATGCCAAGAGCAAAAATTATGATTCCCATATACATTGCAACATCAACCGATGTCATTTGTCCAAAGTAAGTGTTCACTTCGTAATCTTGATTTTGAGTGAGCGGACCGTTGTAAGTTGATTTTCCAAATCCGTAGTATGATGGAACGATGAACGTCATAATTTCACCGGGAGAGAACGACCAGTTAGTTGCGTACTCGTAAGCGTTGTTCTGCAATTCCGCACCAGTTTCTTTAAGTTCCGTAACGCTTTTTGTGCCGCGCGTCGAGTACGGTTTGTATTCGTAAAGCTGCGCATACGTATCGAACGACATCAGAAAAGCAATTAAACCTGCTACGATAACAATACCGATCGATTTCAACAATTGTTTTTTCAGCGTTTTGTCTTTTGTGATGAAGGAACGAACAAAGAAGTAAACGAAATAGATAACAGTTGCAAGAATAAAATAAAACACAATTTGAACATGAGCACCCAGAACAAGAAGATGAATGCCGAGCAGGAACAATACAAAATCTAACCAGGTAATTTTTTTCTGAAACTTGAAAAGCATCATTAAAATAAACGGAAAAACGGCAAGACTCATAAGTTTTGTAATGTGACCTATATAAAAGAGAAGCACTATACCGGTGCTGAAAATTGTTGCGACCGAAACAAGAAAGCTTATTCCTCGCCCGGCGCCAAAACTTCTCATAAAGAAAAATGCTGTGAACGCAAGGATAACAAAGCTGAAAGTGTAGATGGCATTGTAATCGTGGAAAAATGCCGAATAGATTTTTGATGCGTAAGAATAAAGAGCCGCAGTTAGATCGAACCATCGAAGCGACATTGACGTCGCAACTGCTGGCATTCCGCAAAAAATGTACGGGTTCCAAAGTGAAAATCCGTTGCGGTCTTTAGTTGCATACTCGCGCAAACTCTTTACCTGTACGAGATCGCCGGAAGATGTGGTCTTATCACCGAACATTACAGGCGAAAAGAAGATTAAGATTAATATAAAGAGCAAGAGCAAGAGCGCCGGCGTTTGATATTTTTCCGGTATGTACTTGCTGAATTTAAATCCGGCTTCTGCTGATTTTTGTGGTGCCGATTTCTTTTGTTGCTTTCCCATTTATTCTCCGTTGTTTTCTTTGAGACCTTTGCGAAATAATTTTG
>CAZQQC010000003.1:0-57437 GCA_964595365.1 uncultured Melioribacter sp. | reverse complement strand
CATCATCGTGAGTTGGACCGAGTCCGCCGGTGACAAGCACAACATCGTTCGAACTCAACGTTCTGCTAAATTCTTTTAGGATCGCTTCTTCGGAATCCGGTACAACGCTCGACCCGCCGATTTTTATCTGCAAGTCTGTCAGCCGCTCGCCTATATAAACAGCATTGGTATTGAGGATTTGTCCGATAAGAATTTCGTCCCCTATCGTGATGATGTGTGCTTTCATTTTAATTCTGAATCATATTGAAAAAATAGATAATTAGTTGAACTACAACAAATGAATAAACTCCCGCAAGAATATCGTCCAGCATTACTCCCCAACCGTTTTTAATTTTTTCCAGTTGTTTTAGCGGAAATGGTTTCACAATATCCATAATCCGCCAAGTAATAAATGCCAGTGCAAGCCACCAGGTTTTTTTCGGCATGAACAGCAATGTAATCCACATGCCAACAAATTCATCTATCGTACACTGTTGAGGATCTTGTCCGTACCTGTATTCAAATTTATCTGCAATAGGAACACCGACAAGTATGGAGAGTGTTATCAAAAAAATTAAAATTGAAGGTGTGTCAAATCCCGGTATTAAATAAATGATTAATGCGGCAAAACTGGCAAACGTACCCTGTGCAACGGGTATGTATCCCGTAAACAATCCCGAACCAATTAATTTTTCTATAAAACTAATTTTCACTTTTGAAAAGCTGCTTTATTAAAAATCGATTGCTGAAAATATAGATTATTCCCGTTACCACAGTGAACAAAGTTATGCCGAGCATTGCAATATAAATTCCGGTAGTGTTCATTAACACATCAAAAATGTTCTTGAAGTTCCGATGCAATCCGTTAAATGTCCGGAGAGTATATAGCAATAACAGATAGTACAAAAACACCATTTGCAAAAATGTTTTCCATTTGGCTGTGTAACTTGTTGTGAAATTTACCTTTCTGTAATCTGCATAAGTGCGAAGCAATGTAACAAGAAGATCGCGTGAAATAATTAGGGCTACCATCCACAGTGGAAGTATACCGACAATCACAAAACCGGCAAAAGCAGTCGACGTTAAAATTTTGTCGGCGAGCGGATCCAAAAACTTTCCCCATTCCGTTATGTAGTTGAATTTTCTTGCGAGCCAGCCGTCATACCAATCTGTTATTGCAGCAATCAAAAATACAATTAGAGAAATTTGCACAAGTAGCGGTTCCTCAGAAAGAAACAAAAGAAGAAATACAGGCGTCAGTATTATTCTTAGAACCGTTAATTGATTTGGAAGAACCATGCCGGTAATTTTTATTTATTGATTGCTGATATTTTTCTTAGGTAATCGAAATCGTAAAAACCCGTATTATGTCCATCCGACCAGACTACGGACAACGCATAATTGCCAACAACTTGCAAACCGGCAATTTTGGTTTGGTTTTCGGAATAAACAACAATGTAATCATGATGATGTCTTTCCGATTCCGAAGTGCAGATTGCGCATGGGCAAAACTTTCTTAGAACAGTCAAATCTATTTTTGATTCAGTGCCATCATTCCATTTCAAAAATAAAAATTTTTTCTCTAAAACTTTTATTTCGGTCGGAACCATTCCTACAAGGTTTCCCCTGTTAATTGAAAAAGCGCTTCCTTGTATTTTTTGCTCGTGTTCAAAATAACTTCTTCAGGAAGTTTGGGTGCAGGAGGTTTCTTATTAAAGTTTATGGAAAGAAGGTAGTCGCGTACATACTGCTTATCAAAACTGTTTTGTGTCTTCCCTTTTTGGTATTCATCCAGCGGCCAGAAACGCGAAGAATCCGGAGTAAGCAGTTCATCGATCAGAATTACTTTGCCATTGTAGTATCCGAATTCCATTTTTGTATCGGCAATGATAATTCCCTTCTTCTTCGCAAACTCGGATGACTGCTTATAAATTTCGAGCGCTGCGTTTTTGATGATACCGTAAGTTTCATTTCCAACAATTGCTGTTGCTTGTTCTTCGGTAATGTTTTCATCGTGAAGACCGATCTCAGCTTTGGTTGACGGTGTAAATATTGGTTCGGGAAGTTTTTCGGATTCAACTAATCCTTCCGGAAGTTCTATACCGCATATCCTTCCGGTCTTTTGATAATCGACCAAGCCGGAACCGGTTATATACCCGCGCACAATACATTCGACGGGAATGAGCTCGGCTCTCTTCACCAGCATCGAGCGATCTTTTAAATCAGCTATATATGGTTTGCATTCGGCAGGATAATCTTCCGTATTGACCGTTACAAGATGGTTTGAGATCAGCTCTTTGGTTTGTTCGAACCAGAATTTTGAAATTTTATTTAAAATTTTCCCTTTGTCGGGGATACCTTCATTCATTATAACATCAAACGCCGATAGACGGTCGGTAGAAACAATCAAATAATATTCTCCGGCTTCATAGACATCTCTCACTTTTCCTTTTTTGAAAAGTTTGAGGTCTGAAAAATTTGTAGTAATTAATGCATTAACGGGCATGTTTCCTCGTGAATTTTAGGGTTGAAATATAAAGAGAGGTTCTTAGTGATTCAACTAATTAGTCGTTCCTGAAAAAGTGATTTTTGTGTTAGGCAATGGCATAACGAACTCACAAAATCTAAAAATCATCTGCGCAGCAGTTTTGTAAAACGAGACAAAAAAAGTTTCTGCATTACGTATTCACTTTCGTAAATTAAACACTGCGCTTGCCAGCATTACATTTATCTGATCTCCAATGATTCACTTCAAGAAGTTTCTACACTTTTACTCCTTCTTCTCCTATTCTTTTGTCTTTATTCCTCTTTCATACTTTTCCGGGTTTTTAAGAAGCCACTAATTACAAACGACTATTGATCATCAGCACCTTTGTTGAATAGCTTGTGCCTTGAAGCTCAAAGCTACTTTTTATATGTCTGCAGCAGCCAGATTGCAACAGCTTCAGCTTCGTTCGGTTTCAAACCCTGGTTTGGCATGGAAGGATAATCGGGATTTTTTTTAACCGGATTCATAATAAACTTAACGAGTTCGTCTTTCTTCCCCTCGTATTTTGGCAAAACTGAATTGTATGGAGGACCAACAACACGTCGATCGAAGGCGTGACAGGCAATGCATCTGCCGTTATAAATATCTGCACCGTTAATTGCCGGTGCGGTGCTCAATCCGGCTTCTTCCAAAGTTTTCTTTTCGTACTTAATATAATTTGCCGCAAGTATGGCGGTGTGCATCTTCGTATCGGTATCAAATGCAAAGTGATCTTTAATAACCAGAAGCGCAACGATAATTATTAATAAATAAATTGCCGAAGTGCGGTACTTAACATTAGATTCTTTCAACATAAAGTAGAACATGATGCTGAGAAAGAGAAGAAGAATCGATGCAACGACCGTTAAGCCGAACAAACCAAAAGACAAAGCAGAAAGTGGTTGAACAATAACTGTCAAAGCAACAAATAGAGGAAGAATAATCGCTGCAACAAGTCCACGGCTCAACGCGAAGGATTTTATGAATGATTGAGAAGCTCCATCAAAGGTGGAAATGTTTTCGGAGTTAAAAAAGTAATAGAGTATTGCTGTGCAAATAAAAGCAAATGAAAGTGCAAGGAACTGCAAAAAATAAATTACGGTCGAAAATGAAAATAAAATTCCAAATAAACTATTGCCCGTCTGCCAGCGTGAAGTATCGCCGGCTAATCGAACGGAGCCGGTGAACAAATAAATGGCAGCAGCAAGTAAAATCAATCCGTACAAACCACTTTTGTGGTGAATGTTTCCGGTTTTACCACTGTATAATTCGATTTCGCTCTTTATTGATTCGTCCGTCTGTGAATAATCTTTTTTCTCATCGGCAAACTTAAAAATGTCTTTCAGATGGAAAGTATGTTTGTAAATGTATGTTAGAATCAACCCGGCAAAATAAAATAGCAGCGAAAGGAGCAGATAACCGGTAACATCTAAATTTGTAAGATGCAGAAGCTGTGCGTAGCAGAAAACCGCGCTTAACAGCGGAACAATTCCAAGTGCAAATGCAACGCCTTTGTTAAACGTGATAAGATCGATCAGTCTTTTCGAAAAATTATGATAAAGCTTGTTGCATGTCTTAACAGATTTTTTATTGAAAAAAAGCGACAACGCAAGAGACCCGAATAATATGCCTGTGTAAGAAAGGAAAATTATAAAAGATAAAGCCAACAGATATTTCAGTAATACTATATGATGCGCAGATTGAGGAAGAACCGAATTTTCTAATAATTGCATATTCAGACCGTTAAAATTCTTGAAGCAATAATTTATCTAATGAAAGAACCAAAACTACAGCCAGTACGTAGAGATTGATACGCACAAAAGCTTTTCTAAAAATAATCCGCTCAAAATAATCCGTGAGAATATCGCGTGACTCGATTAAAAGCCAAACGCCTAAAGCAACTATGGCAATCACCGTAAGATAATGAGCGGAGGCATTAATGAACGGAATTAGAACACAGCTTGTTGCCAGTGCAGTCATCCATACAAAAGTGATTCTGCTCAACTGCAAGCTTGAAAATATTTTTGTTAGAGTCGGGAAACCGGCTCGCTCGTAATCTTTTCCGTAAAGAAGAAGAAGAAGCCAGAAATGAGGAATTTGCCAGATGAAAAAGAAAAGTGCGAGCGATAAAATTTTCAAGTCGAGTATCGTGCCGCCGGATGCAACCCAGCCGATTACAGGAGGTATAGCACCGATGAGCGAACCGGGAACAACCGCAAGCGCATATTTTCTCTTTAACGGAGTATAAACAACATTGTACCAGATCAACGCAAGCCAGCCGAGTAGCATTGCTGTTAAGTTTGACGAGAGATAAATGATTATCGAACCAAACAGAACCAGGCAGCATGCAACAACAAGTGCATATGCAGCGGTTATTTTTCCGGAAGGAACCGGTCTTCCCTTCGTGCGATCCATCAACGCATCGGAAAATCTTTCTTGATAATGATTCAGCGCTGAAGAACCCATGGCAAGTATAAACACGCCGAATGCAGGCAATAACATTTTCCATTCAAGTTCGGACGAGTGAAGGAGGTAACCAATGGATGTGGAAACCGCGACAAAGAAAGTGATCTTTACTTTGCCGAGTTCTAAAATTATTCCTGTATGTTTTCTGAATTCTGTCATCATGTCAATTTCCCCCTGCTAATCTTTAATTATTCAATCCCGCCTTCTGCAGTTTTGCGGCAGCGCCGTACCATGTAACAAATTTATTTTCAGGCAGCACAACGATTTTTGTATACATTGCCGAATGATTCAACCCGCAATACTCGGCACATGCAATATCATACTCTCCAGCTTCCTTCGGTGTAAAATACAAATGGTTCGTTTGACTGAAAAGTATATCTTCCTTTATTCTGAATGCAGGAATATAAAATGCATGGTTAACGTCCATCGATTTCATTTCCAGATCAATAGGCGTATTGATGGGAACATAAAGTGTATCTGTATTTCTGCCGTTATCGTAAGTAAAAGAAAAATGCCACATGCGAGCGGTAACCTTCACAACAAAAGCCTGGTCGGGTCTATCCCGTAATTCTCTAAAACTTGTGTAACCGAAATAGAACATTGATAGAACCAATAATGTCGGAATTAAAATCCAAACTACTTCCAGCAAGATGTTTCCGTGAATATCTACCGGCTGATGACCTTTCTTCCTGTTGTACTTGAAAACGAAATAAATCATGGTAATAGTTATTCCTACCAGGAGTACAACTGCAATACTAACTATGTAAAGCATCACGAAATCGACCGACTCTGCATGTGTTGTTGGTGCTGGAAACATTTAACTCCTCAACGATATAAAATATCGAAAAATGTTAAAACGAAAATTATAAGCAGGGTAAATCCACTTAGAGCTAAGAACACTTTGAATATCGGTTCATCAAATTTTATATGCATGAAAATATTTATAACCAGTGTAGATTTTATGGCAGCAATCGACAATGCAATAAACAGAGTGTATCTGCCCAGGTTAACTCCGGCAACTGCAACAGTAATCGAAGTAAACGCGAGAAGCGCGATCCATACAAGAATGTACGTTCCCAAAGAAATATGATGCACTTTATTATTGTGTTCGCTCACGAAAGTTCCTTAATTGTATTTTACTGAATCAAATAGAACAACGGGAACAGGAAAATCCAGATCAAATCTACAAGGTGCCAGTAAAGACCGGAGTTCTCAAGTTTCACGTAATTGTCCATTGTAATTGTATCTCTTTTGATAAAGACCAGCATAAAAGTTAAAACTACCATGCCAACCAAAACGTGCAAGCCGTGAAGTCCCGTCATTACATAATATAAACCGTAGAATAAAATTTGTCCATTCGGTTTGCTCGTCAATTCTTTTGAACCGGGATAAATGCCGTGAGAAAATTTGGTTGACCATTCGAAAAATTTATTTATCATGAACGTCAACGCAAATACAAGGGTAGATAAAAGCATAAGCATAGATAAAAATTTGTTCCCTTTCTGCATTGCCGCAATAGAAAGAGCAACCGTGAGAGAACTTGTAAGAAGAATAATTGTGTTCAGTGTTCCGATGCCGGTATTCAATTCCATTGCTGCAATATGAAATTGTTGGGGGTACTGGTATCTGTAAACTGCATAGACAAGAAACATTCCGCCGAACAAGAGTACCTCGGTAAAAAGGAAGAGCCACATTCCCATCTTGGCGCCGACATCGTCGCGATGAGTATGATGAACAGCAACGGCAGCTTCTCGATGCTTACTCATTCTTCATCTCCTTGAGCTGGCTGAAATCATACGGCTCATGTGTAATTGCCGGTATCTCGTGAAAATTTTCCATCGGAGGCGGCGAAGCTATGTGCCATTCCAGCGTTACTCCTCCCCATGGATTTGATGTTGCTTTCTTTCCTTTGAATAATGCGTGAATAAAATATCCGACCATGAAAAATATTGTTCCGGCTAAAATCCACGAACCGATAGTAGAAATTCTTTGATAAGGAGTGAACATCGGAAGATAATCGTAATATCTTCTCGGCATTCCCATGTAACCCATGATGAACTTTGGAAAGTAAAGCATGTTGAAGCCGATGAAATAAGTTACGACAGCAATTTTCGAAAGCCTCAAGTTGTACATCCTGCCAAACATTTTGGGGAACCAATAATGAAGCGCTGCAAAGAAAATTGTTCCGGTTCCGCCGAACATTACGTAATGGAAATGCGCAACAACAAAATATGTATCGGTAAGATGAATATCGGTTGCCAGGGAACCAAGTACCAATCCGGTTAATCCTCCAATCGAAAATAAAACTATGAAAGCCATCACCCAAAGAAATGGTGGCTGAGGATCTATCGAGCCTTTGTACATTGTTGCAACCCAGTTAAATATTTTTACGCCGCTGGGCAGTGCCACTAAAAATGTTAACAACGAAAAAATCCAATTGCTCGTATCGCTCTGCCCGCTCGAAAACATATGATGCCCCCAAACCAGATAACCGATGAATGCAATTGCCAAAGAAGAATAAGCAATTTGTTTGTAACCGAAAACGGTACGTCGGGCAAAAGTAGGAATAATTTCCGAAACAACGCCCATAGCGGGCAATATCATTATATACACTGCCGGATGGGAATAAATCCAGAACAAATGCTGGAATAAAATCGGATCGCCGCCGAGAGCCGGATCAAAAATTCCAACTCCGAATGCGCGTTCGATGATGACTAATAAAATTGTAATGCCTACAACCGGCGTAGCAATTACCTGAATCCAGGCCGTTGCATAAGTCGCCCAAACGAACAAAGGCATTTTAAACCAACCCATACCCGGCGCACGCATTCTGTGAACAGTAGTTATAAAATTTATTCCGGTTAAAATTGACGAGAACCCAAGGACAAAGGCAGCCAACAATGCCATCGAAACATTTGTAGTACTTCTGATGCTGTAAGGGATGTAGAATGTCCAGCCGGTATCTATCGGACCGCCGGGTAAAAAGAGCGAAGTCAGCGCCATGATTGCACCGATTACATAAATGTAATACGATAACAAATTCAATCGGGGAAATGCAACGTCACGCGCGCCAATTTGAATCGGCAAAAAAAAGTTGCCGAAGATTGCCGGAAAACCTGGAATGATAAATAAAAAAATCATTATCACCCCGTGCAGCGTGAACAATTCATTGTACGTTTGTGGTCCCATAATTGTACGTCCGGGTGCAATCAATTCCAAACGCATCAACACACCAATTATAACTCCAACCAAAAAAAATAAAAGAATTGAAATGAAATACATCAACCCTATTCTTTTATGGTCTGTAGTTAATAGCCAGGATAAAATTCCACCGTACCTGTTGGTGCTGGTTTGATAAAATGATTTTTCAATTTTTGCATCCGACAGATTAGCAGCAGATGTAGCGTCAGCCATCTATTTAAACTCCTTCGTTCTTAGTTTTCTTTTTCCTAAACACCAGGACCCCTAAAAATATTCCAACTCCAAGTAAAGAAGCAGATCCAACAATTCGCAAAATGTTTAATGTGTATCTTCTTCCGGTTGGATCGTAACTGAAACAGAATTGTAAAACTTTAGCAATGGTAGGACCAGTTTTACTGCTTCCGGCTTCAAGCAAAGCCATCTTCATATCGAACGGATTGAGCTGAATTCCAAACAAGTAACGCGTAATTTTTCCTTGCGGTGAAATGGCAATCAAAGTTGACGCGTGAACGTACTGTTTATCAGCCGGCTTGAAATAAAATCCGCTCGCGTCTGTAACTTTTTTAATGCTAAGGCTATCTCCGGTTAGAAATATCCAATTCTTCGGATCGAATTTTCTTTTGATAGTTTGCAGATAAATTTTTTTCCACTTTGCAGCGACAGCCGGAGTTTCGTTATGATCGAAGCTCAAGCTGATAACCTGAAAATCGGTTCCGGGTTCAAGCTGAATTTTATCTATAGCCCACGCAAGTTCCGACTGCATGGGATTGCAAAGACCTGGACACTCGTAATACACCAGGGCGAGAATTGTCGGTCTGGTTATCAAATCTTTCAACACAACAACTTTGCCGTCCGATCCGGTGAACTTCACATCCATCGGAAGGTAATTACCAAGTTTTTCGTCAATACCAATTTTTATTTTTTGTCCGCTTAATAAATTAGAAAAGGTTAACAGCAAACAGAAAACAAAAAGCGGAATTATGTTCTTCTTCAATGTTTTCATCGCTTTACCTACATTGTTGCAGATTTCAAATAATTGTAAATAGTTTCCCAATCATATTTCGACAGCAGCGACACAGATGGTTTGAATCCCGCGCCGATGGGGTTTACCAGAATACCGGAGATAAAATTATCTATGCCTGCTTGCCCGTTAGCACGAACGAACAACGTAAAAATTTTTCTAAGGTTGATCGAATATTTTTTCAGTGCATCTGCGCCGGCGTTGCCTTGAGCAGTATTTACTTTCATTTGAAATTTCAGAAATTGATTATTCAGCGCTACGTTTTCTTCTTCAAGTTTTATTTCTGCGAGGCTAACCGGAATTGTACTTGCAGCCGCTGTACTTTGTGAAATTTGATAATTCTTATCAAGATTATTCAATTGATCATTAGTAACCGGAGGAAATTGTGCAAATGTTCTTATATAAGAAATTATTTTGAACCGGTCTATCTTCGGAAGATATTCGTAAGCTGTCATTCCTGTCATCGGAATTCCTTCCTGCAAAGTTTTGTACATCTGGTCAATGCTTCTTCCGTTGGTCCATCCATCTACTGCGCGAAAATTTCTCGGTTTCGGATTCAACATTGCGCCGGCAGGTCCGTCACCCATTCCGTTATCGCCGTGACATGATTTGCAATTATTATTAAAGAGTTCTTTTCCCTGGGCAATAAAATCCGGAGTTGGATTCTTAACAACTTCGAGATCAACTGCAGGCATAACGCCGCCTTTTTTTATCGGAATTTCTTTTTTCATGTTTGTCGAATCGGGCACGCTTACAGGCACTTCGTTAAATGACAGGTTGGATAAATGCTGCACATAATAAATTCCAATCAGCAGAATAATCGCAAAGAAGTATGGAAAGACCCATCCGAACAAACGAATCGGTTCCTTCAATAATTTTCCAAATTTTATTTCGTCTTCCAGTTTTTTATTCGTATTCATACACATTAATAGATTAAAGTCTGAAATCAATTCCTCTTTTTAATTTTGGATCGCCGACCGGAACAAGATTTTGTGATTTAGATTTGAAATAAAAAACAAGGATTATCAAACCGGCAATCAAAAGAGGAAAACCGAATTCAATCCATCCTAAAACAATTCCGTCTTTACTAAAGTTCGGCAATGTTATCCAATACAAATCAAAATAGTGCGCAAACAAAATCCAGCCCGACATTATCAGCAGCCGTTTCGGTTCCATTTTCGAAGGCTGCGAAAGCAAACCGAAATATGGAATTAGAAAATGAACAAACACCAATCCGATCGAAATAATTTTCCAGCTTCCATGCCATCTGACAAGAAACCAGATAGTTTCTTCGGGAAGGTTGGCATACCAAATTAAAAGATATTGGCTGAAAGCGATGTATGCCCAGAAATTTGTAAATGCAAACAGCAAAGCTCCAAGACTGTAATAATGATCGCTCGTCAGTCCTTTAACCAAGTAACCTCTTTCATTCAGGAAAACAATAAAGATTGTTCCTGCAGCAAGAGCGGCCAATACTGTTCCGGAAAAATAGTAAACGCCAAAAATTGTTGAGAACCAGTTTGGCTCAAGACTCATAAGCCAATCGATTGCCGCAAAGGTAATTGTAATGGCAAACAGTGGTATAAAGGCTGTAGAAAGTTTAATATTTATTTTCGAGAGCGATTGATCGCCGTTTGTGTCCTGACGAACTGAATTTCGTGATATGAAGTAATAAAAACCGAGCCATATTAACCAGAACAAAACTACTCTTACAACAAAGAACGTAACATTTAAATACGGCGCTTTATTTATTAAAGCTTTATCGCTCGGTTCGGGATGTGTCCAATGAAAAACAGTGTTTACATTTAACAGAAGCGGAATAGCAAGTAAAGGAATCAAATAAATATTAGCAGCAACAAACTCGGTGACTCTTCTAAACGGAGTGCTCCAAACAGCTCCTGCTGCGTATTCTAAAGCAAGCAAGAAAATTGAACCGACTCCCACACTTATTAAAAACGTTAGAGCAACAATGTTGTTATATGCGGTTCTTACCGGATCAGTAATATATCCTAAGCCTACAATTATTAAACCGGCAACAAACAACGCTAATCCTACAGTTTTAATCTTAAGCGGTAATTCTTTCTTCTGATATTCGACTGAAGAGAAACTCATTGAACATCCGACTCCTTAGCATTAAGTGCTCTTTGTAATGCTCTTATATAATTAATAACCGCCCAACGTTCGTCCATAGAAAGCTGGCTCGAGTAAGACGGCATTATGCGTTGACCTTCGGTAATAACTGCAAAAATTCTTCCGTCTGACCAGGTGCGGACTTTGTCGGAATGCAAACTTGGTAGATTCGGAAACTGCCCCCGCAAACGGCTCGCACCGTCTGCATTATAACCGTGACATGGACTGCAGTAAATATCAAATTTTGTTTTGCCTAAAGCGAGAGATTCTTTCGAAACCGGAATTGGATTGATCAACTTTGCACCTGCAATATCCGGCTGATCTTTAAATTGATACGGCATGTAACCGCGCGCAACTGTTCCTGCAACAGGTGTGCGCATTCCAAAACCGTCTGCAAAAATCGGGTTTTGCTGCTGAGCGCTCAGTTTCGGCTGTTCCATCATCCAGTTAAAAGGAACCATGTACATAAGTTTGTTGAACGAGAAATATGTAACTGCCGAAGTAAACAATGCAACAAACAATAGGAACAGCAAAAATTTCGGTTGAAGAATTTTATTCTCGTGACCGATTTCTTCCTCATTCCAATAAATTGGAATAATTTGGGAAGCGTGCATATCTTCCAAAAATTTTTTTACCGAAGATTCGTTGAACTTCGGGTCATCTGTTTGAATGCTGATTCCATATTTATCAGCCGAGACTTTTTTCATATAGTCGGTGCCGTGCAACGGATGGAAATTATTCGGAAGCTTGAAAAAGAAAAAGAGCATTACTACTACTGTCATAATGGAAGCAGATAAAACTGTTACCTCGAACATGATAGGAACGTATGCCGGAAACGAGAACAATGGTTTGCCGCCTATAACGATTGGGTAATTGATAGCAGACATCCACCAGATCGTAAGCAAAGCGATCAGTGTTCCGGATAGACCAAAGACAAGTGCAACATATCCTAACTTGGAAGGTTTAAGTTTCATCGCTTTATTCATTCCGTGCAACGGATACGGTGTGTTCACATCGTACTTCGTGTAACCAGCACCGGCAGTTTTTTCTGCAGCATTAATTATCTTGTCCGGTGTATCAAAAATTCCCGCTATACTATATAATATTTTTCTGCTCATCATCAATGATCCTTATGCGAAGGCTGCGAACCGGCAACAGAAGCTTTTACTTCCGCCATCGAAACCACAGGCAATCCTTTGGTGAATAACAATATCCACGTGAAGAAAAATCCGAAGCTCCCGATTAAAATCATAAAATCTACATAGGTAGGAATAAATATGTGCCAGCTTGAAGGCAAAAAATCTCTCGATAAAGAAGTAACAATAATTACAAATCGTTCGAACCACATACCGATATTTACGAAGATTCCGATTACAAACATCACCGGAATAGCCCTTCTAATTTTTTTCGACCAGAACAACTGGGGCGAAATAACGTTGCATGTAATCATAACCCAATACGCCCACGCGTAAGGTCCGAATGCTCTATTGACAAATGTAAAACGTTCGATAGGAAGCCCGCTGTACCATGCAATAAAAAATTCCATCGCATAAGCATAACCTACCATAGAACCTGTAAGAAGCATTATCTTATTCATCTTTTCGAGCGTATCAACGGTTATGATTTTTTCGTAGTTGAAAATCTTTCTGACAATGATTAAAACATTTTGCACCATTGCGAATCCTGAAAAAACTGCACCGGCTACAAAGTAGGGCGGAAAAATTGTAGCGTGCCATCCCGGAAGAATTGAAACAGCAAAATCGAAGCTTACAATTGTATGAACCGAAAGAACGAGCGGTGTAGCAAATCCGGCAAGAATTAAGTACACCATTTCGTAATGCTGCCAATGCCGGCTCGAAAATCTCCAGCCCATGCCAAATATCGAATAGATAATTTTTTTGATTTTGCTTGTGGCTCTTTCACGAAGAGTTGCAAAATCCGGAATCAATCCGACATACCAAAAAATAAGTGAGACTATAAAGTATGTTGAAACGGCGAATACGTCCCACAACAACGGCGAATCGAAATTAACCCAAATAGAATGCTGATTGGGATACGGGAATAAATATGCAGCCAGCCACGGACGCCCTACATGAATCAGCGGAAACAAACCGGCGGTCATTACCGCAAAGATTGTCATTCCTTCTGCGAAACGCGCAATTCCTGTACGCCACTTTTGCCGCAGCAAAAAAAGAATAGCTGAAATCAAAGTTCCAGCATGACCGATACCTACCCAGAAAACAAAATTTGTAATATCAAATGCCCAGCCGACGGGAATATTATTTCCCCACATTCCAATACCGTAATAAAAAGTTAATGCCAGTCCAATAATCAGCAATGCCAGCATCGAACCGGAAATACTTAACGCGATAAAAAATTTTTTATTAGGCTTCGTATCCAGCGGTCCGGAAATTAAATCATCGAGTTCGCGTAAAGATGGTTCCCCTTCTATAACAGATAATTCTTTTGTTAGATCAAATGTGCTCACAGTATTTCCTCGGAATGAGTATTTCGAAGTTTGGCAATGTACGTAACATTTGGTTTCACATTTAATTCCTCAAGGACATGATAAGACAAATTATGATCTCTAAGTTTAGCTACAGGTGAAGTCGGATCGTTTGCATCTCCAAATGTAATTGCGTTAGTTGGGCATGCTTGCTGACATGCTGTAACTATATCGGAACCTTTCAACGGTTCGTTATCGCGTATTGCGTTCGACCTGGCTTCCATAATTCTCTGAATGCAAAAAGTACATTTCTCCATAACGCCGCGCGAACGAACCGTTACTTCCGGATTGTTAACAAGCGCTGTAAGATCGTTCTCGTAGTATGAATCGGCAAAATGATCGCGGTAATTGAAGAAATTAAAACGCCGAACTTTGTACGGACAGTTGTTAGAACAATATCTCGTTCCAACGCAACGGTTATAAACCATCTGGTTCAAACCATCGGGGCTGTGATTTGTTGCATTAACCGGACAAACATTTTCGCACGGAGCGTTATCGCAGTGCTGGCACAACATCGGCTGATTACTTACGATCGGCTCATCCGGCGTACCGGAGTAATAACGATCGAGTCGAATCCACTGCATCACCCGTCCCTTGCTTACCTGCTCTTTGCCAACAACAGCAATATTATTTTCAACATTGCACGAAGCAACGCACACCTGACAATTTGTGCACTTGTTAAGATCGATTGCCATTGCCCATTTATTGCCAGTATATTTCACTTCATTCGTTATGCTGAATAATTTTTCTTTTTCTTCATGCAAAAAATTAGGCTCTTTAATATACTTTATTACCGTCCCCTCTTGAACGATTCTTCTGATACGATGAAAATCTTTTATGAAAGTATCATCCAATGCATGCTGCTCTTGAGTTGAAACTAACGAATGCCTTCCGCTGGCTTTTACAACGGAAGCATTTGTAAAAATGAACTGCGATGATCGAACATCTTTCGACATCAGCGAAACGGCATTAAAGCCGACTTCTTTTCCTACTTCTCCTATGACCGTTCTGCCATAACCTAATTCGATGCTTACAAAATTATCCGCGAGCCCGGGTTGAATAAACACCGGTATAGTTAAATTTCTGCCGTCTATTTTTATCTGTATAAGATCGTTGCTATCAACATTCAAACTTTTCGCCGTGGAAGAAGAAATTGCTGCATAATTATCCCACGTAACTTTGCTGACGGGATGAGGAATTTCTTGCAGCCAGCCATTGTTGGCAAACCTGCCGTCGCCGATGAAGTAATTATCATGCAGATGAACAACAAAATCTTTCGAAGTGCTGAGATCATTCAAACCGTTGAATGCATCCAAATTGAATTTAACATGCTGAACTCTTTCCGGTACATTTACAATGCCGTCATTCAGTGCCGAATACCAGAATGTTTTTGCATCTGCAAAAGAGTTCACCTTCGAATAAACATCTGCGTTGAACGAATTCATTAAATAGTTGTGATAAATATCTTCATTGAATGCTGCTGAATTTCCTGCGATCCATGTTAAGAGAATAGTTTCTTTCTGGCGCGTATTAAAAATTGGAGATATAACCGGCTGTTGTAAGCTGTAAACTCCGCCGCGCACATAAGCATCGCCCCAGCTTTCTAATTGATTGTTAATTGGCAGAGAATAATTTCCCGCTGCAGACGATTCGTTTTCGGCTTCTGCCAATGTAACAACAAGTTTTACTTTCTTTAGAGCTCCCGAATAACCGAAATCTTCCGGTAAAGTAAAAACCGGGTTCGAATCGAAATGAATTACAACTCCAACTTTTCCGTTGTTCATCGAATCTACTAATCGAGAAATTTCTGCAACTGTAGAATGTTTAACCAACGATTTGAAAGAATTTGTATAATCATACAATGAGGAATTGCCCAGTACTTCATTCAGAAGATTAACAGCAACATGAATTTCTTCCGGTAAAGTATCGCCGGCATAAACAATACTCTTTCCGCGGTTTAAATTCAAATCATCAATAAGATGATATATTTTCTTTTTGCCAATCAAAGATTCAAATTTGGCAAGAGTGTATTTTCCAAATTTTGATTTAGCTGTGCGGTCAATTGCAATTGCCGAGCCCCGGCTGCTTAATTCGTTTATCAACGCCATCACAAATTCGTATTGAGTGTCGGGCGAAACACGAAATCTGTAATCCGAAAGCAATCCGGTAACGCTCATTCTTCCTTCGGCAACATACAAGCGGTTGAAATCCGTTTTACCGGTCGTCTCTCTTCGTCGAGTATATTTTCTCATGTTCTCGATGTAATTTCCTTCGCTACCGAGGAAATCTGAATCGATCGAAAGAATAACATTAGCATCTTCCCATTTTATTGCCGGATACTCATCGGTGCCGTACGAATTCATCCACGCGTTTCTTCTTTGCAAATCATTATTCAGCCAATAAGAATAAATTTTTGTGTTGGAAAATTTAACTGCAAAATCGTTTAAAATTTTTTTTGCTGTCGGCGATGAAATAAAACCGGTAACAATAGCAATTTCTTTTCCGTCTGATTGAGCATTGTTGAGTGCGCTTATCATGTCATTATCAACGCTTTTCCAGTCGGTCTTCTTTCTAAGAACCAACGGATCGGTTAATCGTTCAGGGTCATAAAGATTAAGAATGCTTGCCTGACCTTTTGCACAAATTTTTCCAGCGTTTACAGGATGATCGGGATTGCCATCAATTTTTATCGGCCGTCCTTCGCGTGTCTTAACCAAAATTCCACACGACTGAGAGCAACCATTGCAAGTAGAAGCATAATAATTTGCAATTCCCGGCATTACCTCTTCGGGTTTTTGGTTATACGGAATTATTTCTTTCTTGTCACGATAATCGGTGCATGCAGTTGCGGTAATCGCCGCAGATGCGGAAAGAAGAGCTAAAAATTTTCTTCTTGACATTCCCGAAAGTTTGGAAGGATCGAAATCGTCCGTTACTCCTTCCATGAATTCGTTTTTTCTGGCATGCAGAACTTCTGGATCCTTATTATGATCACCTAAACTTTTCCACAACTTATTAGATGCTTTCTGGAAATTACTCATCGTTAAACCTTCTTAGTTCGTTTAACAGCCGATGGATGAATAACAATTTTGATTTTTTCTTTCTTCGAGATTCTATCTACCGAAGAAATAAATTTTGCTGGAAGAGCCGCTGCTGCTGTAACTATTGCACTTTTTCCTAACATTCCGAAAAAATTTCTTCTGTTAATCTGCTTTGTCATTTTTAAATTCCATTTTTTTAACGATGACATACCCAGCAATTCTCAGGTCCTTTTCTTACAACCTTTAAATAAGGTAATTGTGACTGCGGGTTTCTATGACAATCCAGACAAGCCGTCATCGTAAACGGTTTTACCTGGCTTACAACATCCATTTCCTTGACATCGCCGTGACATGAGGCGCAATTGATTCCTTTGTTAACATGCACGCTGTGATTAAAATATGCGTACTCCGGAACCTTGTGTATCCGTTTCCATGGAATTGGCTTCCCTGAATCGTAATATTGCGTAAGCTTGATTATTTCCGGCCTGTCTTTACGGGCAACTGTGTGACAATTCATACAAATGTTTGTAGAAGGAATAATCGCGTGTCTTTCTTTTGCAACTCCGATATGACAATACTGGCAATCGATTGCCATTTGTCCAGCGTGAAGTTTGTGAGAAAATTTTATCGGCTGTTCCGGTGCGTAACCAACGCTGTCCCTTTCAGTTCTTGAAACATAAAACGTAATAACGAATGAGGCTGCTACTACAAACAGAGTTAATGGAAGGCGAATCTTTAGAGCATAATCAAGCACAGTTCTCTTCATCTAATTCCTGCAATTAGAGTAAATGAAATTTATTCTTTAAGATATATAACTTTCTTTTCCCGACGTGTGAATCGAGACTATTTATAAAAGACAAGATATATAATTATTTAAAAAAACGGTCGAAAATTAATAAATGAGTTTTAAAAACCAAAAATTAATTTCAATCTAACCAACAGATTTTTTTACGGTCGAGTTCAACATTAAAAAATAGTTGGTGCAAAAGAATAAATAATGATAACGCTGCAGAAAAATTTTTTCCATCACTGCTGCCTGAACAGGTTATTTAAATAGAATTCTATCAGTTCTCTCTATATACCACAAAATTGACAAGGCTTTCAAGAGAAAGTCTGGATTCGGAATTGCTAAACACTTTCAGATTGTTCACAGCCTTACGGGCATATTCTTTTGCAATTTTTTCGGCGTAAGAAATTCCATCGTAGCGTCGAACAAATGCAATCACTTCTTCAACGTTAACTTTTTTAGAGCCGCTTTTAACCGAGGAGATAATTTTTTTTGCTTCATCAGACGGCGCACGGGACAAAGCATGGATAAGAGGTAAAGTCAATTTCTTTTCTTTTATATCTCCGCCTAAAGGTTTGCCGAAAATACTTTTTGAACCGACGTAATCAAGTATATCATCGCGTATTTGAAATGCAATACCGAGATTTTCGCCAAACTCCCTGAGCGATTTTATTTTTTCTTCATCGTTCGTAACTGCAAGTGCGCCGATCTCGCAACATGTAGAAAAGAGCGATGCTGTTTTATCCGAAATGATTTTGAAATATGTTTCTTCATCGTTGTTGAGTTTCCTTGTTTTACTGATCTGGAGAAGTTCGCCTTCAGACATGCGCTTTACGGTATCGGTAATGACTTTCAAGAAATCAAAGTCTTTCTGATAGACAGCAATCATCAATCCGCGCGATAACAAGTAATCTCCCATTAGAACTGCAATCTTGTTTTTCCAAACTGCATTGATTGATGGAAAACCTCTGCGGGTCTCGGCATTGTCAACCACATCATCGTGCACCAATGTTGCAGTGTGAAGCAGTTCAACCATTGCAGCGCCCCTGTAGCTGCGGTCGGATATTTCTCCGGCAGCTTTGCTCGAAAGCAATACGAGCAGCGGCCGTATCTTTTTGCCTTTTTGTTTGAGGATATAACGCGCAACAAGATCAACAAGAGTTACTTTGGATTCCAAAGATTTTTTAAATATCTCACCGAACTTCTTAAGTTCTTTTTCGATAGGTCGAGCAATTTCCGAGAGGGATTTTTTAATCAAGATTTTTTCTGCGAAAATTTTGCAACTAATATACTTACTTCGTATAAGAAAACCAACGGAATGGCAAGCAGCACTTGCGAAACGGGGTCTGTACCAGGGCTAAGTATTGCGGCAAGAAACATAATTACCACAATTGCATGACGTCTGTACTTTCTCATAAATGCCGGAGTAAGAATTCCAAGTTTCGAAAGAAAAAACGACAGCATCGGAAGTTCGAAAACCAGCCCTGCCCCTAAAATTACGCTTAAGATAATAGAAAAATATTCGTCAATAGAAAAGTTGTTTGCTATGTCTTGTGAACCGAAACCGGCAGCAAATTTCAAAGTTAAAGGAAGCATTACAAAGTAGGCAAACACAACACCGCATAAAAAACAAAACGTTGTAAAGATTACTATCCATTTAACATATTTCTTTTCTGTCTGCTTAAGCGCCGGAGCGATGAATTTCCAAACATTATAAACGATGTTCGGTAAACTGATTATGAAACCAATGATCATCGCAACCTGAAAGTAGAGAAACAACTGTCCGAACGGTCGCAAATTTTGTAGTTTGAACCCAGCAGTCTTCGCCGGCACTAAAAGAACATGATCAATAAAGAAGTCGATAAAAATCCATGCGATAATTGTTCCGGCAGCAACTCCAAGCAGGGAGTAAATTACTCTCCACCTTAGTTCTTCAAGGTGGTCGAGAAAACTCATTTCAACTTCGCCCGAAGTCTCCTCTTCGTTTAATATATTTTCTTCTGCGTCCGTCATTTTAATTTAATTCCGGATACAACGGAAATTGAGAACAGAGTTGTGACACCTCCAATTTGATTTTAGCAAGTTCCTGCTCATTTTCTATATTTATTATTGCACGGTCGATAAACGAAGCAATCAATTTCATTTCATTTTCTTTCATACCGCGTGTTGTAACCGCAGGGGTACCGATTCGAATTCCGCTTGTAACAAAGGGGCTTTTCGTATCGAACGGGATCATGTTCTTGTTCACGGTAATACCGGCTATGCCAAGGGCATTTTCAACTTTCTTGCCGCTCAAATCTTTATCGGTTAAATCTACCAGCATTAAATGATTATCGGTTCCGCCGGAAATAATATCGTAACCGAGAGACATAAGTTCATTAGCAAGAGTTTTCGAATTTTTAATAATCTGTTTAGCATAAGCAGTAAATGAATTTTGCAGCGCTTCGCCAAACGCAACTGCTTTTGCCATGATAACATGCATTAAAGGTCCGCCCTGAATTCCCGGCATTACCATTCCGTCAAGAATTTCCGACATCAGTTTGAGCCGGTTGCTTTTAAGCGTTATAATACCAAAAGGATTTTCTTTATCCTTATTCATCAATATAACGCCTCCTCGCGGACCCCGAAGCGTTTTGTGTGTTGTAGATGTAACTACATCGCAATAAGGAAGCGGACTGTTCAATAGACCTTTTGCAATTAGACCGGCCGGATGAGCCATATCGCACATTAGTAATGCCCCAACTTTATCGGCAATTGCTCTAAACTTTGCGTAATCCCAATCGCGGGAATAAGCGCTGGCACCCGTTACAATTAATTTTGGTTTTTCTTTCTTAGCTAATTCTTCAATCAGGTTGTAATCCAGCATTTTTGTTTCTTTGTTCAAAGTATAACCAATGGCGCGATAAATTTGTCCCGAAAAGTTTACGTGAGAGCCATGTGTTAAGTGTCCGCCATGGTCCAGGCTTAAGCCCAAAATTGTATCTCCCGGTTTCAGCAAGGTCATGTAAACCGCCATGTTAGCTTGAGAGCCGCTGTGCGGTTGAACATTAACATATTCTGCACCGAATAATTTTCTTAAACGTTCGCGCGCAAGGTCCTCTGCCATATCAACAAATTCGCATCCACCGTAATATCTTTTACCGGGATAACCCTCTGCGTATTTGTTGGTTAACACGGAGCCTGCTGCACTTAGAACAGCCAGACTCACAAAGTTTTCCGAAGCAATTAACTCCAGGTGCGTTTCCTGGCGTTTTAATTCCAACCTGGCAACCGAAAGAACTTCCTGATCATTCTTTAAATAGCCTAACATAGTTGTTACTATTTTTTGTTTGTATATTAGTTAATTATATGCTGCCTTCCAAATAGCAGCCAACAGAATTGTTTTTGAAAATCGATCAAATAAATTTTGGAAACAATTTTTGCGGAAGCAAGAATCAACGTTCTGTTCGAATAAACCATAGCTCCCCGATACTCAAACCAACAATAAATTTAAAAAAGTTTTCTTTAACCAAGTTGCTTGCTGTTGTTCCCCGGGTTCCATATTGAAATCCAATATCGATTGTATTATCGAAACTGAGTGGCATTGAAAAGCCAGCGTAAACCGAATACTGGCTCAAACCGGTACCGTTAATTCTATACTGAGATTGCTCATAACTTAATCCGCCGCGTACCATCACATGTTCCCAGAATGTATTAGAACGCGTTTCAATGTTGTTATATTCAAAACCGAGACTAAGCTTGTAAAAATCTTGTAGATAAGGAGAGGGGATATTGTTCTCTGTAAACCCGCTGAACTTTTGGTAATAATAATCCAATGCAAATGTGTAATTGTCTGTCCATTTGAAAGATGCACCTACTCCAAATTTATACGGCAATTTTGTTTTGTATGTGTTTGTTGACAGAGGAACCGTTCCGATCGAAGTTATCGAATTATCTAACGAATCGGTTGTTAGAGCAACAGTTGGTGTAAACACCACACCTATCCTAAAATCTTTGAGATTTTTTGTTTCGAAATATTTTGAAAGGTCGCTTGAAATTATTCCGGCAGTAAATCCCATTCCGTGATAATTTATTTCTTTTCGGAATGTTGCATTTTGAAAAGTTGAACCGCTCGCAAAAGTTACTATAGAACTATTAGTAATTCTGCCAATGTAATATTCGTATGCAAGTCCGAGAGAAAAATCGAACGGCAATCTATATGAAGAGCCAATGAAAAATCTTTGTATACCGCCGGTACCCTGCAAACTCAATGTGTAAGTGCCAACATTAGCATCAACAATATTTTGCGATAAATTATACTCGACATTAGATAGAGGCACTAAACCGATTGCAACTGAAATTCCGTAATCGTGATCAATCGGTAGACCGAATGTAACACCGTTGAAATATGTTCCTGACTGGTAAGTTGATGAAATTCCGTCATTTATTTTTGCACCATTATAAAGAATTCCGGACTCGAATCTTGTTAATCGTAGTGAGTTCCACGCAGCAGGATTAATCGAATTAAGAAATTCTTTATCATTCATTGCAATGCCAAGCTCGCCAAGACCAAATCTTCGGGCTGAATAAGAAAGACGGAGATCTCCGAGGCCGAAATGTGTGTAAAGCGAACCTCCGCCGGCAAAAACCGGCAGCGAAGTAAAAAGCAGCAATAAGAAAATCTGTGTCTTTTTCATTTATTCTACTGTCTCTGCAAATAGGTTATCTTCAGTCTTGGTCTTAACAATTTATTTGGGTCTTCGCTTCCGTAAATTCTTATTCTTGCTGCGGAAAAATATTCTCTAATCATTTCAATCTTAATTCCTTGGTTATCCGTTCCGCTTAACCATTTCTGTATTATCCATGATATGTCTCCGCTGTAGAGATTTCCTTTACGGCTCAGTATAGTTGTGACCACTGAATCTCTCGTCATCATTTTAGTTGTGCTGTCTGCCAGCATGTATACAAGCAGGGAATCGGTGGAAGGAATGCCATCTGTTGAGTTAATTGAATCGCGTTGAAGTTCCATAGTAGCTTTATTCACAATAATATTTTTGGGCAGAGATGTAATATCGAAGAAGAGAGAACTTCGTACCGCCAGACTTCCTTCCAGCACCATATCTGTTATATTAGTTGGAATGCTTCCGGTGAGAACGTGAACATCCATGAAAGGTGATACGTTTATTGTATCTACAAATGAAGGGGCTTTCTTCAGAATAAAATGTAGAAACGGAATTTCATTTGTCACATTAGGTATGTAAGCATCAAATCCCAAAATTCTCTGAGACGAAGCGGTCGGTTTCAACAGCAAGCCGTAATTCTTTGGTGCCGAGGTGCTGTCGGCTTTCCACTTCAACCACTCTTGCACAACATCAGGTTGAAGATCGAACTTCACAAGTGTATCTGTAACCGAAAGAGAACTTAGAACGTTTGTCCGGTCGTAATTTAAGTTTGGAAGGCTATCTTTGTCGAAACCGATAACATTCCATTTACTTCTAACTTGATGAGCAGAAAAATCAAAATTAAGATTAGTGCTGCCTAACTTATAAGTAGGTTTCATCGTCATCCAGGCAGAGGTAACAGAAAGCTGATTAGATTTGATATATTTCCAAAGAGAATCTGCCAGGTAAATATCGAACCGATAAAGCAAATCTGCTTCTGCATAACTATTCCTGCCAAGAAGAACTTTGCTTGCAGGTCCTAATTTCAAATTGAACTGATAGAATGAAGTTTTTTGAGGAGTATTAAATTCATAGGTATCATACTTTTTAAAAGTGGTCTGATCTTGATTCTGCATCAGTTTTGAGCCTACGGAAGTCGGATCCTGGTTACAAGAGACAAATAGAACAACTATAAACAGGGTAAAAGAAGAGAAGCGCAAGAATCTGATCAATTAATTTCTCCGGATAAATCTTTAATAATAAAATCACAGGCGTCTTTGAAATTAGCGGCTACAAAATTGGGTTTTTTTCCGAGATTATGCAAGATAGAAATTTCATCGCCGCATGAATGCCCGCCAAGCAGAATACTTTTTACTCCAGCATTCAGACCGCATTCAACATCGCTTGCTTTGTCGCCAATCATGTAAGAACCATGTAAACTTATATTGTGTTCCTCAGCAGCTTGAACAATCATAAATGGAGAAGGTTTCCTGCAAATAGTTTTCTCAGGCGGGTCAATATCGGGATGAAACGGACAATAATAGAACGCATCTATAGACACACCCTCCAATGATAATAGTTCGTTGATCTTGACATTAACATTCTCAACGTCTGTATGAGTTATCAATCCTTTGGAGATGCCTGCCTGGTTGGAAACAACAATAATTTTAAAACCGAATTGATCCTTTAATTTCTTAATACCTTCTACAACGCCCGAGAGAATAACTACTTGCGCAGGATCTTTTATATAACCAGAATCGTGGTTAATTGTTCCATCGCGATCCAAAAATAAAGCGCATCTTGTCATCAACTAATCGGCAAGCTTTTTATAAAGATCGACATACTTTTTGGACGAATTGAGCCAGGAAAAATTTTCTTTCATACCGTTGCGCATAATTATCTGCCATGTTTCGTTATTATGCGAAAAGAGTTTGACTGCCTTTTTAATTTCGGCAAGCATTTCTGTTGCAGAGTATTTTTTGAAAACGAATCCGTTTCCGCTTTTGGTTTTAGGATTGAACGGCTTCACAGTATCGGCAAGTCCACCCGTATAGCGAACAATGGGAACAGTTCCGTACATTAAGCTGTACATCTGGTTCAAACCGCACGGTTCAAACTTAGATGGCATCAAAAACATATCGGAGCCGGCTTCGATAAGATGGGCTAAGTCCTCATCAAAACCAATGTAGCAAAAAAACTTACCGTGATATTTGGAAGCCGCAGCTTTAAAAAATTTGTGATAGTTCTTATCACCGGTTCCCAAAAGGATGAAACGAATATTTAGTTTCATCAATTGTGTGAATGCTTTTTCTATAAGATCCAGCCCTTTGTTATCATAGAGCCGCGTTATCATGCCAATAATCGGAATGTCGTCCTTGTAATCGAAATTGAAATTTTGGGCTAATGCCTGTTTGTTTTCTTTTTTAAGTTCTAGAGTTTTGGCTGAATATTTTTGCGCTATCTTAGTATCAACTTCCGGATGCCAGATAGTTTCATCTATTCCATTAATAATTCCATACAAATCTTTCCTCCTCTTTTTCAAAACGTCTTCCAGTCCCATTCCTAATTCTTTGCTCTGGTAAATTTCTTTAGCATAAGTTTCGCTTACAGTTGTGATCATATCCGAAAAAAGAAGTCCGCTTTTAAGAAAATTTACTTTTCCTTTGTGAAGTATTCCCTTCTCGCTGTCTAATTCTTTTGGCAAACTTGTTTTTGCAAATGTTGAGGCTGGAAAGATTCCTTGAAAACCCAAATTGTGAATCGTAAAAATTGTTTTGATTGAACTATAGACCGGATCATTTTGGAACATAAATTTTAGATAAGCGGGAATCAATCCGGTCTGCCAGTCGTTGCAATGAATGATATCCGGTGTCCAGCCAAGTTTGTTTATCAATTCAAAAACAGCGCGCGAAAGCAAAATGAAGCGTTCGTCATTATCCGGATAGTCTTCGTTTGTTAAAGGGTCCGAATATAAGCTATGCCTGCTTCCATAAAATTCGGGGTTATCAAGAAAATAAATTTGAACTCTTGTTTTAGGACCAATCAAAAATGAAGAACGGAGTGAGAATACTACCTCCTTTTCACCAATATTGAATTTTAAGTCTTTTAACCTAACAACTTCGTGAATTTTAAATTTTCTTTCATCAATAGCACCATATTTGGGAACAACGATTCTCACAAAATGCCCCATTTCCTGCAATCTTTGTGGTAATGCCGAGGAAACGTCTGCTAAACCGCCGGTCTTAACAAATGGAACTACTTCCGAGGTTGCGAAAAGAATTTTGAGCTTTTTACCTGAAGACATAATTGCTAATCCCTCGATTTTTAACGTGTAAACTTACAAAAATGTTGACGTCTATACAAAAATCTTAGCAGGTTTTGAACGTTTCGGGAGATAGATTTTGATCTCCTCTTCGTACTCATGTTGCTGTAGATTTTACAATTAGTGATGCCTGAAAAAATGATATGAAAATTGATTTGTGATTTTCAATTTTTGGCATATCAAAATCATGTCAAATCAAAAAGCTACTGGTTTGTAAAAAAAATTGCGAACCCGTTGAGAATCCGCAACCTTCTGTGGGCAGAGACGGAATCGAACCGCCGACACAAGGATTTTCAGTCCTTTGCTCTACCGACTGAGCTATCTGCCCTTCTAAAAGAATGGCACAAAAATAAATAATTCCGGCTAATTCACAAAAGCAAAATTCATTTTGTTAACAATCTTGATTGTATAAATAAAAAAATTAGTATGTTTGAGCCAAATTTTTTAACGCTAATGCAAACTGCCGCATTTATAATTGTTAATATTATTCTCGTCGCAGTATTTTTTCATCTGACTCGTAAAAAGGATTTTCTTTCATTCCTTTACAACGGCAAATGGATGCTTACATGGCTTGCCGTTGGCATCATAACATTGATGGACGAACTGACCTCCATCTATTACGCTCCTTACGAAGCATTTCGTTTCATAGGCATAAAAGCAATAATTTATATCGCGCTAACGTCAATCTTAATCCGGTTTCTTTCCACAAGAATGGTCGAGATAGGCGAGATACTCGAAAAAAATAATGTGCGTGGCGGCGGAGTCTACTCTTTCTCATATCTTGTTCTTGGCCCAACATTTTCTTTTGTAGCCATCTCTTCAATTTTGGTTGATTATATTCTTACAGCTACAATTTCTACAGTGAGCGCCGTTGAAAACGGAACTTACTTTTTAGGAATGGGTCCGGAAATCAGATTCTTCTTAAAGTTCGGCGTAATTGGATTGATAACTATCCTGAACATCATTGGTATTAAAGAGAACGCGAAATTCACATATACGATTTTCATTTTTGCATCGTTTGTTCTTACAAACTTAATTGTTGGCGGCACAGCTCATCTGGATTCCAATTCATACTCTATTCTCAAAAATAGTTTGACTTCTTTCGTCGGCGACTTTCACAGGCAGAATCTGTTTGTCGCTTACGAGAATTTGATTGTCGGAATCGGAAGCTGTATTCTTGCATACTCGGGTATTGAATCGGTTCTGCAAACGGCATCGCTTGTAAAAAACTGGCATGAAATACGTAAAGCGTACATCTTTCTGGCTGTCACGGTCGGAATTGTTACTCCGTTAATTGCACTCTTTGCACTTTCCAACGGAATTAATTTAAGCAGCCACGAAACTGATTTGATCCCTACGTTTGCTTCGAATGTAAACGGAGAATTCTTTGGAATCGTTGTTGGCATTCTTGCAAGTATTACTTTGATTATGGCAGTTAACACTGCAATGGTTGCGTCGGCAGAATTAATCGAGAAGATTGCGGAAAAATATAATTTCCATTGGCTGATCCGGACAAACAAGAAACAATCTCTTTACAGGATTCATTTAATCAATGCCATTTTTTACAGCGTCATCCTCATCATAACAAGCGGCAGCCAAGCAATACTTGCAGAAATGTATGCAGTAGGATTGGTTGCAAGTTTTGCGATTAATACAGGTTCGTTGATCAAATACCGTTTTTCGAAAGGGACAAAAGAAATTAGTTACCACACATCACGTTTCGGAACACTCATTCTATTTTTTGTTTTAGTCAGCACTTTAATTTATATAATGGTTGCACGCCCGTACGGAACGACATTATGGTTCATCATTACATCAGTTGTACTGATTCTCGGAATTAGAATATCGCGTTACCGTGCACCAGATATTCCGGTACGCCGCGTAACAAACAACGTGATGGATGTTATTTTCAGAATTGTAGAAATAGAGAGCAAACATATCAATATTTTCTTCAGACGTCCGATGGAAGAGGATATTCACGTGAATGAAGCGAATTCAATTTTCATCAGCTTTTACACTCCGCGCCTTGAAGTGCCGCAATCTGCAAACGCAAATCATTTGTGGCTTGCTATTGAGCGCAAACTAAACCTTTTCGATATGATCAGCGGCCTGTTGAAAACAATTGAATACGAAATTCCTTATTCGGAAAAAGAAATACACCTTCATTTCGGATGGCCGCTTTCGTCTTGGGTCGATCGTTTATCGACCGGTATAATGACACATAACATAATGAAATTACCAAGACACTTCCCCGATTTCCATTATCACATAGAGTTTCGAAGAAAAAAGAAGAATAGTAAATAACTTTCATTTTAACATTCCTCTGCCCCTTCAGCTCTTGGACAACTAAATTTAACGACTTACAATTTAGATTTTACACTCTATAATTGATACTTTACAATCATCTTTACTTTGTCACCTTTCAATTTTTTTATAACTTTCACTTATTCAAAACCATATCCCGAACAAAAGCAAAGGATCTAAATCTAATTATTATGAAATACGCAATTTCTTTTTTAATAGGCTATATATTAGGATCGATTCCAACAGCTTATTTAATTTTAAAGTGGAAAAAAGGAATTGACATTACCAAAAACGGTTCCGGCAATGTCGGCACGATGAACTCATTCAAGGTTTCCAGATCGAAAAAACTTGCAACAATAGTTTTGATAGTCGATATATTAAAAGGATTAATAAGCGTACTGATAGTAAAGTCGTTATTTACGAACGAATACATTTCTCCTATGATCGCACTAATAGCAGCTGTATTTTCTCATTGTTACTCTCCGTGGCTTCGGTTCAAAGGTGGAAGAGGACTTGCAACATCGGCGGGCGGCGCATTAATTCTTTCTATACCGATCTTAATTATATGGGCGGTTTTGTGGTTGATATCCTTTTCCATCAAGAAGAATATTCACATCGCTAATTTTGCCGCAACGGTTTCGGTAATGATTATTTCTTTAGCCGCTTTCGATTTCATAAACGATCATTCTTCAATTCATGCTTCAAATTTTTTTCAATTTGGAACTTCTCTTTCGATTTTGTTTATAATTATCCTAACCAAACATATAAGACCATTAAAAGGAATTTATGAAGCTGATAAGAATTAATTTTTTTTCGACCATAACAATAATCGCTTTCATCTTTTCGACAAGCAATTTTGTATTTACTTACGGCATTAGAAATTTCAACTCGATTGATAAAACACTCAACGCCAATACCCTTTCCGACACCTCCAAAAAACAAATTGTTAATTCAGAGATTACCGACGCGCGTCATACAGTGATTACCAAAACTGTTGCAGAAATAAGTCCGGCAGTAGTTGGCATAAATGTTACACAGATTCAGCAGTACCGGGACATATTCAGTATGGATCCATTTTGGCGATATTGGTTTGGCGATCGGGTTTACAATCAACAAATAAAAAGTCTCGGCTCGGGTGCAATTATCTCGCACGACGGATACATCATAACCAACGATCACGTTGCCGGCAATGCCGTCGAAGTAAACGTAACACTTACAAATGGCAGAGAGATTGGCGCAAAGATTATCGGCACCGATCCGGTCTCCGATATCTGCTTGCTTAAGATTGATGAAAAAAATTTACCATACATAAAACTCGGCTCTTCCGATGATCTCATGCCGGGCGAGTGGGTCATTGCTCTCGGTAATCCGTTTGGTTTGTTCAACGTAAACGACAAACCAACTGTAACAGTTGGTGTTATAAGCGCAACGGGAATGAACCTCGGCAAAGCAAACGATCGTTACTACGTTAACATGATTCAGACCGACGCTGCAATCAATAGCGGAAATAGCGGCGGACCGCTTGTAAACGCAGCAGGAGAATTAATAGGGATGAATACGCTAATTTATACCGCACAGGGATCTTCGGGCAATGTAGGTGTGGGATTTGCAATACCCGTTAACAAAATAAAAAAGGTTGCCGATGAACTCAAGAAAAAAGGCAAAGTCGATAGAGATTTCTGGACTGGATTGAATATTTTAACAGTCACAGATCAGCTCTCGAAGACTTATAATCTAAAAACTTCGCGCGGGGTTATAATTACGCAAATTGCGAAGAACTCTCCTGCGCAGAAAGCCGGTCTAAAGGTTGAAGACATTATTGCAGCTATAAATGATTACAGAATTAACGATGAGAATACAATGATCGGAATTCTTCAGGAGTTTAGAACAGGTGATGAAATTACTGTGAAATTTCTCCGCGATAATAAAGAGATGGAAGCAAAAATGATTTTGGAGAAAAATAAATGATAGAACGTTATACCCGTCCGGAAATAGGCAGGATTTGGAGTGACCAATTCAAACTTGAAACGTGGCTCAAAATTGAAATACTTGCATGCGAAGCGCGTTATGAAATGGGATTCATCCCCAAAAGTGATTTTGATACTATCAAGTCCAAATCAAATTTCGATTTGAAAAGAGTTCTGGAAATTGAAGAGACTACCAAACACGACGTCATTGCATTTCTCACAAATGTTGCAGAATATGTAGGACCGGCTTCGCGTCACATACATTACGGTATGACTTCATCGGACGTTCTTGACACCGCTCTTGCATATCAGATGAAAAGTGCCGGTGAAATTTTATTGAAAGATTTGAATGAGCTAAAAACTGTTTTGAAGAAACGCGCGCTCGAAAACAAAAGAACAATATGTGCTGGAAGAAGTCACGGTATTCACGCCGAAGCATATTCGATGGGTCTGAAATTTGCACTTTGGTTCGAAGAGACTAAAAGAAACATTGCCCGTCTCCAGCATGCAATCGATTCAATAAGTACCGGAAAAATTTCTGGTGCAGTAGGAACATTCGAACATCTTTCACCAAAAGTTGAAGAATATGTTTGCAATAAACTTGGACTAAAACCCGAACCGGTTTCTACACAAGTTGTACAGCGTGATCGTCACGCCGAATTTCTTTCCGTCCTGGCAATCATCGGTTCGTCTTTAGAAAAAATTGCTATTGAAATTCGCCACCTTCAACGTACGGAAGTTCTGGAGGCAGAAGAATATTTTTCTAAGGGGCAGAAAGGTTCCTCTGCAATGCCTCACAAAAGGAACCCGATCGTTAGCGAACGCATCACAGGAATTGCCAGGGTATTAAGAGCTAATTCAGTTGCAGCGCTCGAGAATGTTGCACTATGGCATGAACGTGACATTTCTCACTCCTCTGTCGAACGAATCATAGTTCCCGATAGCTGCATCGCTCTTGATTACGCTTTGAGCCTCGCTATCAAACTTATCGATAATCTTATTATTTACCCCGAGAACATGCTTAAAAATTTAAATCTTACCCGCGGATTAATTTTTTCCCAGATGGTTTTATTAAAATTAGTTGAAAAAGGATTAATACGAGAAGAAGCATACAGAGTTGTTCAAGATAGCGCAATGAAAGTTTGGTCGGATAAATCGCTCAATTTAAAGGATGAACTTTTAGAATCTGAAATTATTAAGAAGTATCTATCGCGGTCGGATTTAGACGAAATTTTTAATTCAGGCAAAATGCTTAAGAATATCGATTATATTTTCTCCCGATCGGTAGAGTCTGATTTATAGCAAAATCAAAAAAGTATTCTTTCATCAGAAGAAATTAATCGTAACCAATTAATGAATTACCAGTAGAAACAAGATGACTATTAGCAATTCCAATCTTCTCCAGCGCTCTACACTTTGTATTTTATGTTCTATCGTACCACTTAATTGTTTTCTTCAGCCCTTCTTCAAAAGATATTAGTGGTATATACTGAATTGTTTTTTTAGCCAGTTCAATGCTGGCAAGAGAATGCTTTACGTCCCCTGCTCGTGGTTCTGCATACTTGCACTGAATGTTCTTACCCATAAGTTTATTTATTTCAGCAGCGAGTTTGTTCAAAGTTATCTGCTCGTGAGTCGCACAATTTATGGAAAGACCCGATTCATATTCTTTTGTTGCAGCCAATAAATTTGCTTCAACCACATTCTCGATGTATGTAAAGTCTCTGCTTTGAAGCCCGTCTCCGTAAATGACCGGCTGCTCATTGTTCAACATGGCTTTGATAAATTTCGGTATCACGGCAGAATACTGCGAAGTAGGGTCCTGTCTCGGTCCAAAAACATTAAAATATCTTAACGCTGCCGTTTCCAATCCATAAATTTTTGAGAACACACTGCAATACTTTTCCCCCGCCAGTTTCGATACCGCATAAGGAGACATTGGATTGGTTGCCATCCCTTCATGTTTTGGCAATTGCGGTGTATCGCCGTAAACCGAAGATGACGAGGCAAATACAACCCTTTTTACTCTATTATCTTTTGCTGCATTTAAGATGTTCAGTGTCCCGTTAACATTTACTTCATTTGTGGAAATCGGATCTATAATTGATCTTGGTACAGATGGTAATGCTGCCTGATGGAGAATCACATTCACACCTTTTGCGACTTTTACCACAATATCGTAATTGCGGATATCGCCTTCAATCAATTCAATATGCTTAATAAAGTTTTTTATATTTTCTTTTTTACCAGTAGAAAAATTATCAAGAACTTTTACAGAATGCCCCCTTCTCAATAATTCCTCTACAATATTGGATCCTATAAATCCCGCACCGCCGGTAACTAAAAAATTCATAAATAATAAATGATAAAAATAAAGTTAACTATTGCGTTTTGTTGATTTTAAGCCGATCGGACATAATATTCGCTTCACTTCAAGAGATCTTTTTAATAAATACCTTTTGTTCTTCGGTAACTTACTATCTCGCCTAAGTAAGGATTGATCTAACAATGAAAAAATATAACAGTAAAAAAATATTTTCTTTTAATCTTTTTCCAAATTTTTCCAAATCTCTCATCAATTTCCAATTGTAGATCTATAATTTTTCATTTTAATTTCATAATCTTTTTGCATTCGAATTTATTCCAAGTAATCCTTTCACATCAAAAAGTACGAATCCGTTACTCTTATACTTTTCAAAAGACAATTTTTTAAACATGTCGTGAGCAACAGCAATAATACATCCGTCGTATTTGCCTAAATCATCTCCGTCAAGTGAATCGGTCAATTCTATTCCATATTCTTCGAGTACTTCAATTTTATCAGCCCACGGATCGTATACATCAACCGAACAATGGAAAGATTTTAACTCGTTGATGATATCAATAACTCTTGAATTTCGAATATCAGGACAATTTTCTTTAAATGTAATTCCTAAAACTAAAATTTTGGTTCCAAAAACTTTATGCTCTTTCTGAATTAATTCTTTCACAAATTCACCGGCAACATAATTACCCATACTGTCGTTCAACCTTCGACCGGCAAGAATTATTTCGGGATGATAACCTAACTGTACCGATTTGTGAGTCAGATAATATGGATCAACACCAATACAATGTCCCCCGACAAGTCCCGGTTTAAACGGTAAGAAATTCCATTTTGTAGCCGCAGCTTCAAGAACTTCGGTAGTATCAATATTCATGATGTTAAACAATTTTGCCAGTTCGTTTACGAAAGCAATGTTAATATCGCGCTGGGAATTTTCAATGACCTTTGCAGCTTCTGCAACTTTGATAGATGAAGTTAAATGCGTTCCGGCAGTTATTATTTCTTTGTATAACCGATTCACAATTTCGCCGGTTTCTTTTGTGCTTCCGCTTACAATCTTTTTTATTGTTTGAAGGCGATGTGTTTTGTCGCCGGGGTTTATTCGTTCCGGACTGTAACCGCAGTAAAAATCTTTATTATATTTTAAACTGCTAAACTTTTCAAGTATCGGAACACATTCTTCTTCGGTGCACCCCGGATAAACAGTAGATTCATAAATAACAATCGATTTTTTTTTGAATACTTTTCCAACAGTTTCACTTGCATATAATAGGGGTTGTAGATAAGGCCTTTTGAAATCATCAATTGGAGTAGGCACGGTTACAATGTAGAAATCCAAACCTTCGATTTCATTTAAGAAGGTAGTGAAAGTTAGCCTCGCGGCTTTTTTCAATTCATCGGATTCAACCTCAAGCGTTTTATCAATCCCGTTTTTCAGTTCATCGATTCGCTTGGTGTTAATATCAAAACCTACCGTTCTAAATTTCTTCCCGAATTCAACAGCTAAAGGTAAACCGACGTAACCCAATCCTATAACTCCAATAGTTGCGGTTTTTTCCTGGATTTTCTCTAAAAGTTCATCTTTCATTGGTAACTCATTTTACTTGTTTTTCTATAATGTAAAATAACAGTTGTTACGTGAAGATTTCAATTTTTAGAGATTTATTTATGGTAAAGTTATACTTTAAGGATCGGATATAGCTCAAACTATAAAATTCTGATGCAGCTTGACATAATAGTTTGCGTATTTTATATTAGCACTCGCTAAAATAGAGTGCTAATAAACTAATTCACAAACAAGGAGGTCTAATATGGCTGATTTTAAAATCAAACCATTATCTGACAGAGTTATTGTTAAACCGAAAGAAGCAGAAGAAACCACAAAAGGTGGAATAATTCTTCCGGACACTGCAAAAGAAAAACCGGTTGAAGGAACCATCGTTGCAGTCGGAGCGGGTAAGGTAACCGACGACGGCAAAACCGTAGCAATGTCATTAAAAGTAGGAGACGTAGTTCTCTATGGCAAGTATTCTGGAACCGAAGTGAAAATTGACGGCGATGAATACTTAATTATGCGCGAAAGCGACATTTACGGAATTGTTAAATAAAAGTTTTGAATAAAAACGGAGGAAAAAATGGCTTCAAAAATAGTTGAATACAGCACCGATGCTAGAAGTTCGCTCAAAGCCGGTGTTGATAAACTTGCTAATGCTGTTAAAGTAACTTTAGGCCCCAAGGGTAGAAACGTTATTATCGATAAGAAATTTGGCGCACCGACCGTAACAAAAGACGGCGTTACGGTTGCAAAGGAAATCGAACTTGAAGACCCGATGGAGAATATGGGTGCTCAAATGGTTCGCGAAGTTGCTTCAAAAACCAGCGATGTTGCCGGCGACGGAACTACAACTGCTACCGTTCTTGCACAGGCAATTTATCGCGAGGGTTTGAAAAACGTAACCGCCGGGGCAAACCCCATGGATTTAAAAAGAGGAATTGATCTCGCAGTTGCAAAAGTGATTGAAAATCTCAAGTCGATGAGCAAAGAAGTCGGTGGACGCGAGGAAATTGCTCAGGTCGGTTCTATCTCTGCCAATAACGATAAGACAATTGGTAACCTGATAGCCGATGCAATGGAAAAAGTCGGCAAAGACGGCGTAATTACTGTTGAAGAAAGCAAGTCTGCAGAAACTTCTCTCGATGTTGTAGAAGGTATGCAGTTCGATCGCGGTTATGTTTCACCGTACTTTGTCACTAACTCAGAATCGATGGAAGCAGCTCTCGAAGATCCATATATCTTGATCCACGACAAGAAAATTTCTGCAATGAAAGATCTTCTTCCCATTCTCGAAAAAATTGCCCAGTCTGGTAAACAACTTTTAATCATAGCAGAAGACCTTGAAGGCGAAGCACTTGCAACGTTGGTAGTAAACAAATTACGTGGAACTCTAAAAGTTTGCGCGGTTAAAGCACCGGGATTCGGAGACAGAAGAAAAGCAATGCTGGAAGACATAGCGGTTCTAACAAACGGTACTGTCATTTCCGAAGAGCGCGGCTTTAAACTCGAGAACGCAACATTGGATTATCTCGGCAAAGCAAAGAAGATCACTATTGACAAAGACAACACGACCATTGTTGAAGGCGCCGGTAAAGCCGATGACATAAAGAAGAGAATCAACGAAATAAAATCGCAGATCGAAAAGACCACTTCCGATTACGACAAAGAAAAACTCCAGGAAAGACTTGCAAAACTTTCCGGAGGTGTTGCCGTTCTAAAAATTGGCGCTGCTACCGAAGTTGAAATGAAAGAAAAGAAAGCACGCGTTGAAGATGCTTTGCACGCAACACGTGCAGCCGTTGAAGAAGGGATTGTTCCCGGCGGCGGTGTATCATTGGTAAGAGCTATAACTGTTCTGGAAAAAGTTCAAGGAGAAAACCAAGATCAAAATACAGGAGTCAAGATTGTTCAGAAAGCACTTGAAGAACCGTTGAAACAAATTGCTGCAAATTCCGGTCTTGAAGGTGCTGTGGTCTTAAACAAAGTTCTCGAAGGAAAAGCTGATTTCGGTTTTAATGCCGCTACAGAAAAATACGAGAATCTTGTTAAGTCCGGTGTTATAGACCCAACCAAAGTTACCCGAACTGCTCTGGAAAATGCAGCTTCTGTTTCTTCATTACTCTTAACAACTGAAGCAGTTGTTTATGAGAAGAAAGAGGAAGAAAAACCGATGCCTCCTATGCCTCACGGCGGTATGGACGGTATGTATTAAGATTAGCGACAAGCTTCAAGCTATAAGAGAACCCCGATATATTCGGGGTTTTTCTTTTCCGGTCAAAGTTCTCTGCTTGGTATTTCATTTCCATTTTCCATCATCAACAAAAATCATCGTAGTAGAATTGATTCTCGAAATATGATATATTGATTTCAGCTATTACTGAAATTTTTTAATGTGAAAGGGTGGTAGATTTTTTATATGTCCAACCGTAACTCAGTAATTCTGTCATTCATTTTTGTTTTGCTCTTTTGTTTATCGCAAAGCGTTTACGCACAACAAAATGGTTATAGTGCCTTCATTGAACCGGTAGTTAAGTTCCAAACAATATTGAACCAAACTTCATTTGTAACAGGTGGGCGGTTCGGCTTTGTAATTCACGAACGTTTTACAATAGGCGGCGGCTATTATTCATTGCTCAATTCTCTTCAGATTGCTCCGATCAATTCTCAGGATGCACGCCTTTACTTTAACATGGGAGGGTTAGAACTGGAATCGATGATGTTTGACAATAAATCTGTTCATGTTTCAATTTTATTATTCGCAGGTGGCGGTGCTTTATATAAATCCGCTGCAGCTAATAACAATATTAATTTCTCGACGAATAACTTTTTAGTTTGGGAACCGCAGTTATTGTCGGGCACGAATATTTTGAATTGGCTTAATATAAACTTTGGATTAGGCTACCGGATTATAACTTATACTAATAGAGCTGTGAACCCGGATGCAGATCGCTTGAAAGGTTTATTCGGTATGGTTACATTTAGAATTCATACACAATAAAAGAAAATGCAAAAAGCAATTTATTTTTCGGATGCAAAGACCTAACTCTAAATACGGTGCTGTTATTATCGCAGTTTTTTTCTTTCTAAGTTATAACCAGAGTAGTTATGCTCAAGATTCTACCGGAGTCCAAAATCCAGCAATCGATTCATTGCAGGCTTCCAATTCTGCGAATCTTTTTGTTCCGGTTAGTCAATTCACTTATGCCGGCAATAAGCGCTATACAATAAACGGATCGGCTCCATTGCTTAAAACAAAATTTAGTCCGGCAACTGCAGCTGTTATTGGAGGAATTTATTTGGGCTCGCTGGTTTGGCTGCATTTTCATCAGCAGAATGCATGGTGGAGTAATAACAGATCAAATTTCCATTTCGAAGAAGATTGGTCGTTTGCATTACAGGTAGATAAAGCCGGGCATTTTTACGGCGGTTACCTTACCTCATATTTCTTAAGCGAGGGACTAATAGCAAGCGGAATAAACTGGGATGATGCAAATATTTATGGTTCTGCATTTGCACTTCTGTATCAAACTTACGTTGAGATTGAAGATGGCTTTGCTAGAAACTGGGGCTTTAGTCCGTCGGACTGGTATTTCGATGCGTTCGGATCAATCTATTTTTTAGCTCAGCATTATGTTCCGGTGTTACAAAACATAACTCCAAAATGGCAGTATGTACCTTCAGAATGGACAGGTAAACCGTCTATAAGCCGCCCCCGCACTTTTATAGATGACTATAACAGTTCCACTTTTTGGTATTCCGTAAATTTGTACAACATTATTCCAAAGAGCATGAAAAAATATTGGATACCCTGGCTAAACATTGCAGTGGGTTACGGTGCCGATGCAATTGATGCTAAAGTTAATACAGATAATCCGGATCAGCTTACTCATAGAAGATTTGTTATTGGTCTTGACTATAATCTTGTAGAGCTGCTTCCTGATGGAGGAAATTTCTGGAATTGGTTCAGGCAAACTTTAAACTATATAAAGCTTCCTGCCCCAGCAGTGGAATTCGCTTCCGGTAAAGCACGTTTCTCTTTGTTTTATCCGTTTCAAATTAATCTTGGAGAACTTCATTTTTGAAAAAATTTTCTTCTTTCTGATTCATAACAAAATATTTATCGAACTTTTATGATGCGCAGGCTCTTAATATACATTTTTGTTTTTTCAAGTCTGGTTGTTTATGCACAGCAGGACAATTTTAAGTTTACTTTTATTCCCCCGGGTTTACACATATTGCCTTTCAAAGCTAACATGCAGGAATCTAGAATCGGCGTTCTTTATTTTACCAACAACTCAAATCTAAAAGTAGATATAGGCAACAGCATCGACTTACTTGGTTTTTTCTGGCAAAAAGAAAAAGTCCGGTTAACGTTCGGCATCGAATTCTCTGCTTATGCTTTATCTACAAGCTTTAAGGGAAAGAGACTTCAGATAGATGCTTTAGATGGATTTTTCGGAGGCAACGCTTCTTTTTCGAAAATCATCGGCAGGAATTTACTGCAGCTCCGGTTAAGAATAATACATAACAGCGCACACATGGTAGATGGTCATTACGATTTATCAAAGGGCGAATGGATAGATAATACAACCCCGATTCCCTTCACACGTGATTTCGGCGAAGTGACACTGGCTCATATTTTAAATTTTTCAGATTATGTTTTGAAATATTATGCTGCGGCAGCTTATTCAACCTTAATCCGACCCGACTTCCTGAAGAAGTATTCGTTCTTCACCGGTTTCGAACTGAGTTCAGATAAAATTACTGGCAATGTTTTCGCTAAACCTACAAATCTTTTTCTTGCTTACCAGATAGATATAAGAGGATTACCTGCTTATACTGGCAGTAACAATCTTATGGCTGGAATTAAATTCGGGAGCTGGTTTGAAAAAGGAATAGTTCTTTATTTTAATTATTACAGGGGGAATAATTACTTTAGCGAGTATTACTATCGTAAAGTTGAAAAATTTGGTATTGGTTTTTTTATAGACTTTTTTTAATCGTATCCTCTCTTAGGACTTTCAACTAATTTCTAAGGTATCTGCCCCAACTTCTATAATTTTTTTACGTTCTTAATAAACTCTTTCAGGTTATCTTTTGAAGTATAGTAAACCGATGAAAATATAACCGAAAAAAACATAATGATAATTAAGGCAGTTGCGCGCTTTGGCCCCGCTTTGATAACCGGTTCCTTAGCATACTCTTCTACGTTAACCACGGGAGTATCTCTAACTTCTTCGAGTTTTACAAGTTCAAGTTGCTTAACCAGCTCTCCGTAGATTGTTTGTTGTATCTCAACATTTCTGGTTAGCCTTGCTTGCTCGAGTTGTAACACAGGAGATTGACTAATCATTCTATTTTGCTCTCTAAAATTTTTCAGGCTTTCCTCAAATATATTAAGCGTGTCTTTAACCTGTCTTACTCTTGTATCAAGATATTCTCGTTGTGCCGAAGCAAAAGATTTTCTTTGTGTGCGTATGTATCTATCAAGCGACCTGGCAATATTGTTCGCAACTTCAGCAGAAAGTTTTGATTCTGGCATCTGGATAGTTAAAGTAAGAATTTTTGTCATCCTATCTACATCGGTGGTAATCATTCCCTTTACCATGGTTTCAAAAATCAGTAAAAACATTTTTCTCTGCTGCAGACTGTCGCTTAAACTTCTATCCGGTTTAATTTCGAAGTACTCGATTAGATTTACCGGTTTCCCAAATTCTTCCGTTTGGTATTTATTAAATATAACCGGACCGAGTACAGATTCACTTTTAAGCAAGCTTTCATATATTTGTGTCGGGTCCGGGCTTCCTACATTTACTCCGGCTAAAGTAGCAAGTCCCGAAAGTTGCCCAAGCATTTCCGAAGACTTGTTACCATAATTGGGAAGAATAGTTACAGAACTCTTGAAATATGGTTTAGTCAAAAAGAGCAAATAGAGTACGGTTAAAACTAAAATCACACTATTAAAGGCAACAAATCTCCATTTACGCTTCCACAATTTCTGAGAGTACGGTTTCATTTTTACTATGAAATCTTTCAGTGATTCACTGAAAGGCTTCTGTTCTTCATGTACTTGATCGATCATAGCTTTAATCTTTGCTTAAACATTAAGAATTAATTTTGTTATTGATGAACGTATTATTTTTTCTTACAAAATCACCTTAAGCAAGGTTTTATCTACCGTAAAAAAATAAAATTGCAAAACGAGTATTTCTCAAAAACAACAAAAATTCGTTTGTTAAGTTAAAACCTTATGTAACATCAGTTATAACTATTTCGCCAGATTTCTAATGCTTAGAATTAAAATCGCCGCCGAACTTGTCACACTAACAATATCACGTATAATAGGCCATGCATCGGTCGGTTTGTTTATTCTTAACGGGACAAAAATTGTAGCACCGGAATTAATTTCATCATCTGGAATGAAGAACCAACCTGAAGTCTCCCACTTTGCACCGTTTGGCTGAATTACAACTTCTTCTTTTCGGGCAGAGTTCTGAGTGTAACCGCCGGCTTGATTAATATAATAGCTTAAGCCTGCCCCCTTTTTATAAGGAACACTCGATGGAATTCCCACTTCACCGGTTACATAAACAACTCTGGGATCTTTAGGAACAATTACTTCATCGCCCGGAAAGAGCACTAAATCGTAAATATCATTTCCGTTATTACTGAAATCTTCCCAATCGATTGGAATTATACCAGAGAAAAGACTATTGAACTTTGTCTTATCATAAAGAACATTGTAATTATATTTTATTTTCAACGAATCGGGAATTTTCATCGGTTCAAGTAACGAGAAAATAGGATGACCGCGTTTAACAAATATACCTTTCAGATAAGCACTTTTTTTGAATCCGCCACTACGTTTAATAAACTCCGATAATTTCTCCCCCCGGTGTAAAATAGAATAAACCCCGGGAAATTCAACTTCTCCGGTTACAGTTACAGTTTGTGTAAAATTTTTCAAAGGATCCGCTTTAACTAAAACTCTGTCGAAGTCTTCCAACGTAAAATCATTCTTCTTTGAAATCTTCCAGTATTCATCCGGCAAGGAGATAGTAAATTTTTGAGAATACACTTCAGCACTTGTTGTATCCATTCGTGTAATTTCGATTTCTTTCGTTGTGGCTTTGTCCGTCAATCCACCGGCAAGCGTGATCAATTCTGCAACGGTCATGTCCTTAAAGCGAGTATATATTCCCGGTAACTTAATTTCACCCGATATTTCAACATTACGAGCTGGAAAGAAAGTTTGCTGGTTGAATATTCTAACCTCATCCCGGTTTTGAAGCGCAAGATTATTTTGCGGATCACCTTTTAATGCTGAAGAAACATTGAAGCCATAAATTTCTTTCTTCTCGGAAGGCAATGTTCTGATAAGAATGCCTTTGTCAACGAATGCTTCTTTCAAAAGTGAATCGGCTTTTATTACAAGGTCCTTTATGTGCATTCCTTTAGGGGTCAGTTCATAAACTCCGGGTTTCTTTACGTATCCAGTAATTGAAACCCTATTTTCCGGCAGGTTATTTATTCCCAGTATCGAAACCACATCTCCGCTTTCAAGTTGGTATTGATCGTTCAACAGATCATCCACAGATTTGAAATTAAGGTCGAGGCTCAAAATATTATCTGTATAAGATTTCCTATGAGCAAAAGGAATTATTCTTTCAATATGAACACGCTCAAAATACGCTGTGAATTTCAACCCGCCGGCATATTTTATCAGATCACTCAATTTCTCATTTTCTTTTAATTCATAGATAGCAGGACGGAAAGCATTTCCGGCAATTGCCGCCCGTCTACCAACAGGGGGAACATATATTATATCTTCATCTTCAAGGCGAACATCTTTCGACTTATTACCAGTAATGAGGTACTCATAAAGATCGACAGTCGCAATCAATTTTCCGGCACGCATTATCTGAACATTTCTTAACGTTCCATTTACTGTGGGACCACCGCAATAGTAAAGAGCTGTAAACGAAGATGACAATGAGGGTAAAGTGTATCCACCCGGTGTATTGACCTCACCTAATACATATATTTTCACACTACGTAGCTTACCTGTCGAGATATCCAACTTGGTAGTGGCATCGGCGTTGGAAGCTTTTAATGAGGCGTAAACTTTTGAAAGTGCCGAAAAGATTCTGCTGCGTATCCCGTTTAAGGTTAAACCGTTTATGGGAACCAGCCCAACGTTCGGTATATAAATATCGCCATTTTTCGAGACCGTTAAATCGTGCACTAACTGAGTTTCTCCCCACAGAGTGATGATTAACTCGTCTCCAGGGCCAACAACATAATTTGTCGGAACCGGAACATTCAACGATGGTTCAAACGTAGTTGGTAAATAGTTGAAAACATTATAACCGAAAGCCTGGAGCCCTTCAACGCCTTCTCTGCCCTGGAATTCCGGGACAATGAATGAATTCGCTTTGGGTTGAACTGGCGGTGTAACTATTACTTTTTCTTGGGAAGAAGCAGAGACATTTGCGGCTTCTTTCTTTGAGGTTGCTTGCTGAAGTTTGTTATAATCTTCTAAGGTATAACCGGCAGCTTCTGCTTTTTGTTTTAATTGTTCTTCTGTCAATCCGCTCTGCCGAATTTTCTTTTGAAGTTCTTCGGGTGTTAAATTTTGGCAGAAAATTGATCCATTCATTAATACGGTAACGATAAAAATCCAACCGCCGATAAAAAGAGAAGACGGTAATTCAAAAGTCGATGTTTTCATAAGTCTACTTTGTTTAAGTAACTATATAGTTTATTGATTAATCGAAAGATACCGATCAAGATTTTGTTGCCGGAATAATAACTACGCGAATCGATAAATAAATATACTCTTTTGATCAAAATTAATCTTCCCTCTTTTTTCTATTTCATTTATTTTTTACAGCGTTCAAAAATAAATGTTTGTTGGTTATCAATAGTAAACTAATAAAGCAATTAATAAAATGCGTACAAGCTCCCATGATTTGTAAAAAGATTTTTTAAAGATAAGTGACGCCGAACTGTTTAGAAACCAGGCACACATAATTTTTAAGTAGCCCCATTTACGGTATCGTCTTGGCGATTCAAAAACAATAAAATCCTTAACGAACAACACTTTTCCTTCGCGTCTTATGCGTGTAAACAGTTCGAAATCTTCCCCGGCGTTAAGGTCTTTTCGGTATCCGCCGACTTTCTTATAAGTTGTTCTTCTTATCACCTGGCATTCGCCTCTTCCCATACCCATTCCTAGAAAATTAAGGAACCGGAAGTATCCGTTTAAGAAAGTAGACATATACCTATCGCTTTTACGTTCTTCTTCCGGAAAGACTTTCACCTTGGTAGCAAGCGCAGCATAATTGTAGGGCAGAAACTTTTCTTCAACTATTTGCAAGAGTTTGCCCAGATCGAAACGCACATCGGCGTTGATGAATATTAAGACATCTCCCGTAGATTCATCTGCGCCGCGAGCTCTTCCGCTCGATATGGTTCTTATATCTCCGTTGGTATGCATCAAGAGTTTATCGGAGAATGCTTCTGCAATTTTTAAGGTGCGGTCACAACTTCCTCCGTCCGAAACTATAATTTCGATACTATGATGATTTTTCCTTTTTACATCACGTAAAGATTTAAGCAGTGAAGGAAGAAGTTTTTCTTCGTTCAGCGTCGGAATTATGATAGAGTATTTCAAGTTCCCCGCAACTTAAATTAATAATTACAAGAAAATACTAAAGCATTAATTAAAAATCCGTCGAAATCGTAAAATAAAAGTATAAATCTGTTAGCTTACGACCAATATATTTCATATCAATCCCCTGAAACGAATAACTTAGATCGATAAAGTATTGTCTGATAGGTTCGAGTCGTACCGACAGCGTAACAATATCGCGATCGATTCTGTTGCCCATAAGGAATTCGTTTTTAAAAATACTATCACCGTCACCGCGGTTTACATCGCCGCCGAAATTACGAATTAAGTTTCCTTTGCTATCAAGAATAATTCCTATGCCGGACCTTTGACGCTGATACTTAAGATTAATAAAAAATCTTCCCGATAAATAATAATTAAGAAGCAGGGCAATTTCATCGGAGTTGGGCGGAAGTGAATGCCCTAAACTTATTCCCCAGTTTGTATAAGTGCTTTCGTTTGTTCTATGCGAATAAACGAAAGGGTCAATCCGTGTGTATTCGATCGATGCTGTGAGATCTGAAATATTCAATGGATCTACTAACATCAATCCCGCCTGGTAACCGAACTTGTTATCATTGCCGCTCGCATCGTTTTTATACAAAGTTTTAAAATTCAAATCATCAATTAGAAGAGAAAATTGAAGCGCTAAATCTTCAGCCGGTGTGATTTGCAAATCGATTCCCATTAGCGCATTGCTTCGATTCTTTGGCTCTGCGGTAAAATCTGCCGAGGTTAAAAGGCTTAAAGGATTCAGGTAAGTAAAACTGATAGGGCGATTGGCAGCGATAATGCTTTCATATAACCCCAACTTGATAACATCGGAAAAATTTATATCAAGACGGTGTGCAATAATATTTTTTGATGTCAACGGTATTCCCAGAGAATCCCCTTTTAAATTTCCATAGAAAAAAGAATAATGAAGTGATTTATACCTTACATCGATTCTACCAAAATCAAACGGAGCTGCGTTCCCCGATAAGAAAAGTTTATCAATAAATCCGGTTCCCATCTGAAATTTTTCCCTACCAAAAGTTAATGCAATAGCCCGGTTGCTGGTTTCAAAGCGCATATAACCTTCAAACGAATCGTAATATTTCTCTCCCAAGAACTTAATCGTAGAACGCAGTTTTGAATCATATCGCGCAGCAACCGTTCTAGAATAATCATCGCCGCTAATCTGTTGCCCGTTAGACATGCGAAGATAGTATCCGAAATTTTCGTACAAAGTTCCCCGTAAACGTATTCCTAATTCTCCCAAACCGATTTTGGTTTTGCTGTAGCTTTCGGCGTTGAAGTCCCGATAGGACAGATTACCCAGAGCATCCAAAAACAATGATGCATTTTGATCGGCATAAGCGTAGAGGTACTTATACTCGGCATCGCTGAAAATTTTACCGGGATTAAAATTCCCGAATAATGAATACGATCTGTCAAGATTGTTTTCAAGATCGAAATGAAATTCGATTAACAGATCGTTAAAAATTTTCTTTTCGGAAGAATCAAGCGAATATTGCTTTTCCTTGATCTCGTTTAAAAATTTTGCAACATCTTTTCTGCTTATAGGAAGATTTAAACTGTTATAGTTTTGAATTATCCCTTTCAATTCCATTCTTTTCAGAAAAGGATAGACTTTGTGGGAGACCGATACCAGCTCTATCTGCGAATAGATATTGCTTGCTGCTAACATTAAAAGCAGAAACAAAAAAAACTTTTTTTTCAAATTGGCTTCCTTGTACTGCGTTAACTTTTGGTACCGGCTCTATCCTTAAAATATTCCAATGTAATCTTCAGCCCTTCGGAACGACTTACTTTCGGTTCCCACTTGAGCAGGTTACGGGCACGGCTAATATCTGGTTGCCTCACTTTAGGATCATCTAAGGGTAACTCTTTATGAACAATTTTACTTTTTGCTTTTGTTAGATTAATAATTTCTTTTGCAAAATCTTCAATTGTAATTTCTTCGGGATTGCCAATGTTAACCGGCATTGCTTCTTTTGATATAAGCAATTTATAAATTCCATTGATAAGATCATCAACATAGCAGAAACTTCTTGTCTGGGATCCGTCCCCGAAAACAGTGATGTTTTTTCCCATCAAAGCTTGTTCAATGAATGTTGGCAAAGCCCGCCCATCATCCAATCTCATTCTCGGTCCGTAAGTGTTGAAGATTCTTACAATTCGTGTGCTGAGATTATGATACCGATGGTAAGCCATTGTCATTGCTTCGGCAAATCTTTTTGCCTCATCGTAAACGCCGCGTGGACCAACTGGATTCACATTTCCCCAATACTCTTCGCCTTGAGGATGAATGAGCGGATCCCCGTATACTTCGGAGGTTGATGCTAATAGAAATATCGCTTTCTTTTCTTTTGCAAGTCCCAGCGCTTTATGAGTTCCGAGAGAACCGACTTTTAAAGTCTGAATCGGAAATTTCAAATAATCAATCGGACTTGCCGGAGAAGCAAAGTGCAAAACGTAGTTCACATCGGAAGGTACATGAATAAAATTTGTAACGTCAAGTTTGATGAATTGAAAATTTTCATTCAAAAATAAATGTTCGATGTTTTCGATTCTGCCGGTAAGGAGGTTATCCAGACAAATAACCTTCATACCTTCTTGAATGAGTCGATCGCAAAGATGTGAGCCTAAAAACCCTGCACCACCGGTAACTACAGCTGTCTTTTTCTGCATTTATAACTATTAAATAAAGTCACTTTTCCGTACAAATTAATTCCTATAATTTTTGAATCTTGTATGAAGAAACAAAGCTCCCTAAAAACCCCAATAAAATGCCCATACCGAGTATTAACAAATTTATTAACTTCATTTGCGAGAAGAAATTAAGATTATTAAAAACTTTAGTCAACAACATCAAAGTTAAATTATAAAGTATGATACAAACGACCGACGAGAAAAACCCGATCATAATGCCGTTCAAAATTATCGGGATTTTCATTGCAGAAATTTTCGCTCCTACCAGTTTCATAATGAGGTATAAATTCCTGTTACTATTAATTTGCACTTTATTGTTGCTATATACAAGGTATAAAGAAAGAAAAATCAGCACAACAGATACCAAATAGATAGGTGTTTCGCCCGACTTTAGTATGCTCAATAATTTGAGAACTGTTTTATAATCGTAAACCACATCTGTTACGCCCTGAATTGATTTATATTTTGCAGAATAACTTTCTATACTCGTTTCATCGAGGGGCGCAGGCTTGAATTTTATGACGAACGAATTCGGCAGCGGGTTCTGATCCAGCACTTTTCTGAAATCTTCACCGGTCTCTTTCAAAAACTCTTGTATGGCTTTATCCTTGTCGATAAATTCGACGGATAAAACTTCCGGTTCGGAACTAAGCTGGTTTTTAATCAAATTAACTTGCAACGTTGTAAGATTATTTTCGAGATAAACATTCAGTTCGATTGAGCGTTTTATTTTATCTGATAGCCTTGTCGATCCGAACAAAACAAACACCGAAACAACAGCTAACAAAATTGCAAGCGTCGTTATTAAAATTGTTACAAGGGTCGCAAAAGGTGATCTTTTAAAAATTCTAAATGCTTCCTTGAAATAGAATGTTAACATAAATGCCTAATAGTTTGATTCATCTACCCAACGCAAAATTTTCCACTTATTAGAACTATCTTTCCCAAGAGTTAAATTTACTCTACCGTCAATATAAATAATATCCGTCGGATTAAACGTTATCGTTAAGTTAAAACTTCTTACGATGCGTGTCGAATCGCCCGTAATCGAAACAATATTATTCCAGATTAAATCAAGACGTTGTGAATTCTGAAACAGTCCGTTTGAAACTTTCATCTCGTCGTCGCGTCCCCACGAAACATCAACTCCCCGATCATAATCGCGATAGCTAAAAATAAAGTTTTTATCCAACAATTGGCTGTAAATTAAAGTATCCTTAAAAGTGTAAGAATATTGAAAGTTTCTGAAAACTCCATCAATTGTAGATCGATCGCTAATTAAACTGCTTCCCTTAACAAGATTGCTGTCGACCTTCGGTGCAAACGGATTAACGCAGCTGTTCAAAGAGAGGACTAATATTCCGAAAACAATTAATTTTTTAATATGATCTCCCTTTTAAGTCGCTCCAGGTTAGACCGCTATTTTTACGTAAGTCCTCCCATTGAACGATAACCCATTGATATCTCGAATCACGAAAAATTTTAAATTGTGCCGTGCCTATATAATCGCCGCTTATGGTTTGATCATTCGCCTTAAGCAAAAGGTCATAATCAAACTGGTAAACAGCGCTATCGCCGTATTGTATGTTAGACTGATTTGCAAGCGTAAGTGTGACCGAATTACCCGATTGCGATATAGCCTTCTGCCAGCGGAAATATTGACGTTCAGATTCCAGAGTCCAATTGCTCAGAGTTGGATACTGCGATGCGGAGCCTAAAGCAGCGATAAACTTAAATTTTTTTTTAAGAAATGCCGAGTCGACAAAACATGCCATGTAATTATCCAAAACTTTTTGTTCTATGGAAGATTTCAAGTTCTGAAAAAGAATATCTGGACTGGTTGCCTGTATATTGCTGTTAGCCGGAGTATCCGGTTGTTCGGGCGAACGCGTTGTAAATAGATCGCAAGAGTTCATAAACAACAACATCAAAAAAATAATTATACTTTTCATTTCTTAAAAAACAATATTAATCTCGGAGAATTTTCATTGTCGAAAGTTGATCCTTCATAATCGCCGAAAACAGACAGCAACTCAAAGCCGGTCTCTCTAAACACATCAACAATTTTTTCTTTGGAATAAATCTGCACAGATTCTACATAAGAATTTTCAAAACGATCATTCTTTATTGTTATTTCTTTTACAACCCTGCCGTCGTCAACTTTCCTTTTTTCGATTACTGTCTTCCCGCTCATTTCCCTTCTGCTTTCCGGAATCAAATTTTTTAAGAGATATTTCCCGTTCAGATAATCCAGCACGTAAGTTCCGCCGTTATTCAATAAGTCATATGCCGTTTTAATAAAAGAGAAGTTTTCGGAATCGGTATAAAAGTAACCAAAGCTTGTGAATAGATTCAACACCAAATCGAATTTCTGCTTGAGTGCAATGTGTCTTATATCTGCCCGGAATAAGTTTATCGGGACCGATTTTTTATAAGCTTCGACTTTGGCTTTTAATAAAAGAGTCATGCTGAGATCAAACCCGAAAGCGTAATAACCTTTTCCTGCCAGATCAATTAAATGTCTTCCGGCTCCGCATGCGGCATCCAAAACAAACGAACGTGAATGCAAAGAAATATTTCTAAGTATGAGACGGAGCAATTGCCGAGCATCTTCGCTATCACGATGCTGATAAACTTCTAAATATTGGTCGGAACTGAACCAACTACGGAACCATTCTTTTTCCATAGGGATGGCTCCCTTTTTACAAAGAAATTCTTCCGATGAACGCGCGTCCAATTGTTGCCGGATCGGCAAATTCCAGGTTACCTCCTATTGGCAGTCCGCGCGCTATTCTGGAAATTTTAATTGGAAACTCTTTTAAAGCTTTAATCAGATAAAGCGAAGTGGCGTCTCCTTCGGAATTTGGATTTAGAGCGAGAATAATTTCTTTTACTTCGGAATTCTTAAGACGGGATACCAGTTCATTTACTTTCAGAGCACCAACATCGATGCCGGCAAGAGGATTTAACACTCCGCCAAGCACATGATAGAGTCCGTTATATTCATTTGTCTTCTCGACTGCAATAATGTCGCTTGCATCCTCAACAACACAAATTAGTGAGTGGTCCCGCTTTGGACTTCTGCAAACATCGCATTTTTCTTCGGTAGAAATATTAAAGCACTCCGAACAAAATTTGATTTTATCTTTCAGATCTTTAAGCGAGCTGGTGAGAGCATCGACGGTTTGTCTATCACTCTTCAACAAATGAAGAGCAAGACGCTGTGCGGTTTTTCTACCGATCGAGGGAAGCTTACTCAACTCGTCTATTGCTTTTTCGAGTGGTTCTGCTATCAGCATTTAAAAACCCGGTATATTAAGTCCAGGAGGAATTATTCCTTTTGTTACGTTGCCCAATTCTGCTTCAGCCATCTTACCTGCAGCGCTTAGTGCTTTATTGACAGCAGCAACAACAAGGTCTTCAAGCATTTCTCTGTCGCCGCTTTTTGCTATTTCTTCATCTATCGCTATAGATACAATTTCTTTTTTCCCGTTGGCTGTTGCCTTTACCATTCCCCCGCCGCTTTCTTCAGTAACGGTTTTGTTCTCAAGCTCTGCCTGAATTTTTGCCATTTCGGCTTGCATCTTTTGAACTTGCTTTAACATATCCTGCATATTCATTTTTATTACTCCTCTGTCAGAAAACAATTTACCGTATTAAAATTTTGTAGAATTGTTTGTGTGCATCAAAATTAGCAAAAAAAAGTTTCACAAGAAATTAAAGTGAGAAAATATTACATTTGAGCCGTTGTTGACGGACTCTATAGTAAAATTATTCAAGTGTGTGTAGATGATAACCAAATATGGTTTAAATACATTTTTATTCTGCTCTCTTTTTTCAATCGTCCTATTTTTTGTCTCCTTCTTAATTCAAAACGGGTGGATTAAATATCCTTTAATGATTGCAGCAATTACTTTTTTATTTTTCAGTTTGAATTTTTTCCGCGATCCCGATAGAACTACGCCCGACAAAGAAAATGTTATCATTTCTCCTGCAGATGGAGAAATTGTTGCCGTAAAAGAAATTGACGAAGAAAAATTTCTTAAGGATAAAGCACGACAGGTTTCTATTTTCATGTCACCCTTGAACGTACATGTAAATAGAATTCCTATCAACGGCAAAGTAGACTTTTTTCGATATGTCGAGGGAGATTATCTTCTTGCTTTTAATGATAAAGCAGATAAAAGAAATGAAAGAACCGAGATTGGCATTACTTCCAAATTCGGGAAAATACTTTTCACACAGATTGCAGGATTTATTGCAAGAAGAATAGTTTGCGATCTCAAAGTTGGAGACGAAGTAAAGATGGGAAACCGTTTCGGCATGATCAAATTCGGCAGCAGATCGGATGTAATAGCGCCGCTAAATTGGACACTCAAAGTTAAGATGGGCGATAAAGTTAAAGCCGGCGAGACAATTTTATTCGAGATGCAGCAATGAATAAATTTTCCGTTTCTAAATCTTTGATTGCCAATACGGTTACCTCTCTGAATATCTTCAGCGGATTTCTTTCAATCGTCTACTCCTCGCAAAATGATTTTAGACTTGCGGCAATTATGATAATTGCTGCTGCAAGCTTCGACATGCTCGACGGAATAGTTGCGCGCCTGCTTAAAACCTCAAGCCATTTTGGGGTTGAGCTTGATTCTCTTTCCGACATCGTAAGTTTCGGCGCTGCCCCTTCGTTTCTAATATACAAAGCTTACACATATCAGTTTGGTGTTTTCGGAATACTTCTAAGTTCTTGCATCCTTCTCTTCGGCGCTCTACGGCTTGCCAGGTTCAACATTCAGGTAGAAGACTTAAATAAAAAAGCAGACTTCACCGGTTTGCCGATTCCACTTTCTGCAATCACCATTTCAACTTTAGTCCTCTCGTTTTACAAAGAAGGACATATCATAGAACCCTACAATCATGTCGTAGTGGTTTTGATTCTTGTTCTTTCATTTTTAATGGTAAGCAAGATTCGTTACAACGCTCTTCCAAAACTTCGCGATAAAAATTTTAAGGAAAAAATTTTGTTATTCGGAGAATTACTGGTTGCTTTAATTCTTGCAATCATTACCAACGGCGAGATTTTGTTTTTCATCTTTCTTGGAATCGTACTATTCGGCATATTACGGCATCTAATTTTTTTAATTCTCAAAAAGAACAACAATTTTGAGAACGGATTAAAAATCTCGGAGAATTAAATTGTTTAAAGCAGTTGTAATCATAAAAAGAAGACCGAAAATTTTGGACCCCGAAGGCAAAGCTGTTGAACAAGGTGCTAAGCTTTTGGGATTTAATAATGTTAAGCAGACACGTATCGGCAAGTACATCGAATTTTTTGTCGATACAAAAGACAAAAATCTTGCCGAAAAAGAAGTGAAAGAATATTCCGAAAAACTTTTATCGAATCCGATCATCGAAGATTTTAAATATACTCTGGAAGAAGTAAGATGAAACCAAAGTTCGGCGTAGTAGTTTTTCCTGGCAGCAACTGTGACCACGACGCATACTATGCTGTAAAAAAAATTTTGGGATTTGAGGCAGAATTTCTTTGGCATAAAGATAAAGACCTTAAACGTTCGAATGTAATTATTTTACCGGGCGGATTTTCTTACGGAGATTATCTCAGAACCGGCGCCATAGCACGGTTCTCTCCTATTATGGAACCGGTTTATAACTTTGCAGAAAAAGGGGGAATTGTTATCGGCATCTGCAACGGATTTCAAATACTTCTTGAAATTGGCTTACTCCCCGGTGTAATGCTTAAGAACAAATCTCTCAAATTCGTTTGCAAGAATGTACATTTGAGAGTTGAAGATGACAAAAATATTTTCACAAAATCCGTTAAGAAAAGATTGTTGACATTTCCGGTGGCGCACGGCGAAGGAAATTACTATTCAGACGACGAGACTTTGCAATCTCTCGAACAAAATAATCAAATTCTTTTCCGCTATGCTTCGGCAAACGGAGATATCGGCAGTAAATACAATCCCAACGGGTCGGTTTCAAATATTGCCGGCATAATGAATAAAAAGAAAAATGTTATGGGACTCATGCCCCATCCCGAGCGGCATTGCGATCCTGTGCTTGGCAATACCGACGGCGCGCTTATTTTCAAATCTGTTGCGAATAATCTCTTTAATTGATACTATTAGCCCGTACTAAATTAACTGATGTTATACAATGTTTGGGCTTAACAAACAAATTTTTGGTGTTTTGGAAAGAATATTTGTTTTGCAATTTTAATTTTTCACCGCCGTTCAAACCTTGTATAAGGTGAGTAAATTTTTATTTTTATTGTTATTATTGAAGTGTCATTATTTAAGAAAAATATAGAGAGGTAATTATGTTCGGAAATATAGGCGCCGGGGAACTGCTTATAATTTTTCTCGTCGTCTTGATTTTATTTGGTGCTAAGAAGATCCCCGATCTCGCCCAGGGTATTGGCAAAGGGATGCGTGAATTCAAGAAAGCTCTAAACGACGTGGAAGACGATATTAAAAACGCAGGCGAAAAGAAAGATAACAGCAGCGAAAAGAAATAACTTATCGGTAATTTTTCTTTCATTCTTTCTCGAGGTAAATCATTTCTGTGACTTATAAAAATTATGCCGAAAAATTAGCTTTGATCCATGAAGATAGACTTTCCCTAAAAGAAAATGTTTCTTCTTTTTTAATAGAAATAGATCGGAACAAAAATTTAAATGCGTTTAATTTCGTTTTTGAAGACTCGCTTCAAAAAGCGGAAGCTATTGAAGAAAAAATCAAAAACGGTTCGGCAGGTAAACTTGCCGGATTAGTTGTAGCTATAAAGGATGTTCTTGCGCTCAAAGATCGGCCTCTTACATGTTCTTCGAACATTTTGAAAAATTTCAATTCGCTTTTCACATCAACGGCAGTTCAAAAGTTGATTGATGAAGATGCAATCATTATCGGCAAAACTAATTGCGATGAATTTGCAATGGGTTCATCAAATGAAAATTCGGCGTTCGGAGGTGTGTTGAATCCTGTTGATAATTCGCGCGTTCCCGGCGGCTCCAGCGGCGGCTCGGCTGCAGCTGTTGCAGCAAATTTGTGCGACGTAGCTTTAGGCACAGATACCGGCGGGTCTATTCGACAGCCGGCATCGTTTTGCGGGATATACGGATTGAAACCAACTTACGGAAGAGTTTCCCGTTACGGTCTTACCGCGTTTGCATCTTCATTCGACACAATCGGCCCGTTTGCAAAAAGTGTAGATGATATCGCTCTGGTGCTTTCGGTTATAGCTGGACACGATGAAAAAGATTCGACAAGCATGAATATTGAAGTGACGAATTATTCTGCTGATTCAGGAACGAATAAGAAATTCAAAATCGGTTTGCCCAAAGAATATTTTGCAGAAGGCCTGAATGATGAAATTCGTTCTTTAATCATGTCAAAGGTTGGAGAGCTAAAATCTCAAGGTCACAAGTTTATCGACATCGATTTGCCTCACACAGAATATTCGATCGCAACATATTACATTTTAACCACCGCAGAAGCATCATCTAACCTGGCACGGTTCGACGGCGCGTGTTACGGTTACCGCTCTCAACTAAGCGGAAAGCTTCAATCTATGTTTACTAATTCTCGATCCGAAGGTTTCGGTGCGGAAGTTAAACGCAGAATCATGCTTGGTACTTATGTCCTTTCAGCCGGATACTACGATGCATATTATCGAAAAGCGCAAAAGGTCAGACGATTGCTCAAACAGGATTTCGACAAAGCTTTTGAAAAGGTAGACATTATACTCACGCCCACCTCCCCGTTTGCCGCATTCAGAATCGGGGAAAAATCGAACGACCCGCTTGAAATGTACCTCAGCGACATATACACAACATCGGCAAACTTAGCTGGAATCCCGGGAATAAATATTCCTATCGGGAATAACAAAGAAGGATTGCCTGTTGGAATGCAGCTAATGGCGGATCAGTTTGATGAATTGAATTTATTAGCGATGAGTAGAAATATTAAAACAACCGGTTGTGCGAGTTAAAAAGAAAGATTAAAATTTGTAGACAAAAGTAATTGTTCAATAATTGATCTGTGAAAATCATAAGGAATCCGTTAAACCTGCCTGCCGTGGCGGGTCCGTCTTCCATTTTTAAATTAAGGAATTACCTTTATTGCCTCCCAAAATAATTTTTAGTTAGCTGAATAAACAACCTTCCTCTCTTTCACGTATCTTACAATCATCCGTGTTTCGTTTTCGTATTCGTTTATGGCGAGTTTAATCAACTTTAGTTCTTTCATAAATTATTGTTGTACTTTTTCTTGTACTGACTACTAATTTTTTTATGGCCCTGAATATAGGGTTGCTGCGCTTGCGTTATCAATCCCAATAATAAAATTTAATAATTTCTATCTGGATATAACTCTTCAAAGAAATAATTTAGTTTATATGTCTTTGGCAGAAGTTTGCGGTTGTCTTCAGACATAATCCTTTTATTTTTTTCAATTGATAGATGACACATAAACACTGAATAAAAACATATCCCGTTGCCAATTATCGTTTTGGTAGTTTTATAATCATACCCGGATTGTAAAAACCATTCTTGATAATCTTTTGCCATAGCGTTCATTCTTTCTCTTTGATAAAAAATAAACTTTAGAGACATACACAATAAACCCAAAATTTTTCCGGTGTTTAATAATTTTCTGGCAATTTAAAATGAAATTGCTGCAAATCGGTTTGTTTTACAATCATCTTTCCAACATTCTACATTTCTATACTTTACTTTGTAGTCAAAAAATTTTTAATATAAAATTAGGAATTTATTTAACGAGGCAATCATGCATAAAATTAACTTAAAAACTTTTGAAAAGAATCTTGAACTGCGATTGTTGAAAGAAAGTGATTACGACGATGTTGTCTCACTTCAGTTGAAATGTTTTCCCGGTATGAAAACGTGGACGAAGGAACAGTTCTTAAGTCAGATAGCAATTTTTGCTGAGGGACAGATTTGCATTCACTACAAGAATAAATTGGTAGCTTCCTCAAGCAGTTTGATTCTGGATTTTAATCTTTATTCGGAATGGCACAGCTGGCACGAAATTGCCGATAGCGGATTTATCCGTAACCATAATCCAAACGGCAACACTCTTTATGGCATCGAAATTATGGTTGATCCGGAATATAGAGGTTTCAAACTTGCACGTAGACTTTATAATGCCCGCAAAGAACTGGCTAAGAAATACAACCTTATGCGAATTGTTCTGGGCGGAAGGATTCCCGGTTATTCGAAGTATGCCGGCAAGATGAATGCTCGCGAATACGTTGATAAAGTAGTCCAAAAAATTCTCTTCGACCCGGTACTTACAACACAAATCTCAAACGATTTTGTTCTGAAACGTTTGATACCGAATTATCTAACAGGCGATGAAGAATCCAAAGGCTACGCAACATTCCTGGAGTGGGCAAATATAGATTATGTACCCGACACAACAAGAAAATTCATTCCTTCAATTCCGGTTAGGATTTGCGCGGTACAATATGCAATGCGCATGATAAAAGGTTTTGACGACTTTGCCACACAATGCGAATATTTTATTGATGTTGCTTCCGAATATAAATGCGACTTCATCGTTTTTCCTGAAATATTTACTACGCAGCTTTTATCTTTTCTACCAAACGAACGCCCGGCTATTGCAATGAGAAAACTTTCGGAGTTCACACCAAGGTATCTGGATCTGTTTACAAGTCTTGCAATAAAATATAACATCAATATTATAGGGGGTTCGCATTTCACAATCGAGGGAGACAGTCTTTACAATATTGCATATCTTTTCAGAAGAAACGGAACCATCGGCAAACAATACAAGCTGCATATTACCCAAAACGAAAAAAAATGGTGGGGCGTAAAGCCGGGAAACACACTTGAAGTATTCGATACCGATAAAGGAAAAATTTCAATTCAAATCTGCTACGACATTGAGTTCCCCGAGTTGAGCAGAATTGCAGTTGAACGGGGAGCCCAAATGATATTCGTTCCTTTCTGTACAGATGAACGATATGCATATCTTCGTGTTCGATACTGCGCACAAGCAAGATGCATAGAAAATCATGTTTTTGTTACAATCGCCGGAAATGTCGGTAATTTACCTTCGGTAGAAAATTTGGATATTCATTATGCACAATCGGCTTTATTTACACCGTCGGATATTCCGTTTTCCCGCGACGCAATACAGGCTGAGGCAACACCAAACATAGAAACCGTAATAATCGATGACCTTGATCTTGAATTACTAAAACGTCACCGGCAAACCGGCAGCGTTTTGAATTGGAACGATAGGCGACCCGATTTGTACCAGATAATCTTTAGAGATAAAAATTTATGACAGTTGTTAGAATTACTTTAGCTGTAAGTAAAAGCGGTTCTGACAGGATGAAAAAAATTCATAAGTAAATTTCCCTTACCTTTCTTAATTTTGTCGGGTTAAATTTTATAATCTATCTAAGGAAAAATTATGAGCATTCTTCTGGACAAGAACACACGTGTATTGGTTCAAGGAATTACAGGCGGTGAAGGATCATTTCACACAAGACAGATGATTGAGTACGGTACAAATATCGTTGCAGGTGTTACACCGGGCAAAGGCGGACAGAAGTTTGAGGATACCAATGTTCCCATCTTCAATACTGTTGAAGAAGCTGTTAAAGAAGTGAAAGCAAATGCATCGGCAATATTTGTACCCCCTGCATTCGCTGCAGATGCAATTCTTGAGTCTGCAAACGCCGGTATTAAATTCATAGTATGCATTACTGAAGGCATTCCAGCCAGAGATATGATAGTAGTTTACAATTATATCAAGCCGAAAAATGTTACGTTGGTTGGTCCAAACTGCCCCGGCGTAATTTCTCCTGGAAAGGCAAAGATTGGAATCATGCCAGGATTTATTCACAAGCAAGGAAAAGTCGGGGTAGTCTCACGAAGCGGGACATTAACATACGAAGCAGTTAAACAGCTCAGCGATCTCGGAATCGGTCAATCAACTTGTGTTGGTATTGGCGGCGATCCTATTATAGGTTCTCGCTTCATAGATATCATAAAACTTTTTAACGAAGATTCCGGCACCGAAGGAATTGTAATGATAGGCGAAATCGGCGGAAATGCAGAAGAAGAAGCGGCGGAATTCATAAAGAAAAATGTTAAAAAGCCTGTCGTTGGATTTATTGCAGGAAGAACTGCGCCTCCGGGAAGAAGAATGGGGCACGCAGGCGCAATCATTTCGGGCGGAAAAGGAACTGCTTCCGAAAAAATGGCTG
>CAZQQC010000002.1:50804-63801 GCA_964595365.1 uncultured Melioribacter sp. | reverse complement strand
AATATCTGAAATATTTATTTCCTCTGAATGAAAAAACCGGTAAGTACCATGCGATTATGCTTACGGCAATCAACAATTTCCAGAAATTCATTGTTTATCCCCATGTGATTTACGAAACTAAAAAAATTGTTAAATCGAAGAGAAGCTTAAACTACCTTGAATATCCCTATTAATAAAATAACCCAAGGATGAAAAGAATTCAAGTGCTTTTTTTTATTGCCCCATTACTTGTCGGAAAAAATACCGAGGACGAAAAATTGGTCGCATAATTTTTTTGCTCGTATAATTCACGCCGTTGCGCATAGCAATGTGCCACGTAATATTTTCGTTCTAATAAAAATTATTAATTCTGGGAATTATACAGTTTCTAGAATTGACAAAAGATCGTTGAAACTACATTCTTAATTCTTACACTGCAAATTTTATCCCGCAACAGCAAAGAAATCAGGCATCGAAGAAAAAGTCTTTGTTAAAGTTCTTGTCAGGAAAGAAGGTATTCCTAAGAAGGCGGTTATAATTAAAACTGAAAATGAAGTCTTCAACCAACCTGCTGTTGATGCTGCAATGAAATCAAAATTTACTCCGGCGGTTAACGCTGGTGAGAAAATTGCAGTGTGGGTTGTTTTGCCTTACAAGTTTACGCTGGGAAAAAGGAAAAAAAGGTGAATCAGAGATTTTTGATTCGTCAGAAAAAGCAAAAGAGTATTACAAAGGGTTCACATCATTGTATGAAGGTTCACAAGAGAAGAGAGAAAAAGCAGGTGTTAACATTAAAGAGATCAAATTCGAAAAAGTTCTTGGAAAAGTTTCTTTTGGCGATGAATCCGGTTTGTACAAGGTAACTCACATCTGTCCAAAACGTTTGCCCGGAGGTCTAAATAAGTTATTTCGTATTCAGTGTTTATCACTAAGAAATAATTTGAGGGATTCATTTCTCCTAATTCAAAAAATGTTTGAATATGTATAGTTATTTCAGCTTTCTTCATAACTCCAACGATGTTTTGGACAGTAGTGAGGTAACTAAATGCGGTAAAACAAAGTATGACTTTATCGCTAGATTGGGCAACAAGGTATGCAAATATACAGAGCGGACAGTATTCAAGAAATTAAAACGTATGTAGAAGATTTGAAGAAAAAGTAGAAATGATAATAATGGCAGGGAACGGTTTCTCGCCTCGCTTTGCGGGCAGGTAGACCGTTCCCTGCTTTCTTATATTGTAAAAACCAGTCCCACGGGGGTTAAAGAGAATTAAAGAACCTTCGAGGTTGCAAAGCATTAACCTCGAAGATCCCTTTCCTACAGACTTATCAAGTCGCTGTAAATAATAAATGCCATCAGCAGCAATAAAATTACAAATCCGGTATTTTGAATTGCGATTTTAACTTTGAGTGGCAGTTCGCGCCTAAAAATTCCTTCGATAAGGATGATTACAAAATGACCGCCATCTAAAACGGGGAATGGAAGAATATTAATTATTGCAAGACTCAAACTGAGCATCGCAAGAAATAATAGAAAAGATTGTGGCCCTGTATCTGCAGATTTAACAGCGTATTGTGCAATTTTTACCGGTCCTCCAAATGCTTGATTGAAAGCGATCCTTCCTGTAATAACATTCTTCAGCATGCTGAATGTGAGTGCAGTAAATTTCCATGCATCTGTGAATGCATGTGTAACAGAACCGAAGAAACTATAAGTGCGGTACTCAACTTTGCCTGCATAAACTATTGAATGGGAAATTCCGATTTTTCCATCGCTGCCCGTTCGAACTGCGGTACGAACTGTATCTTTATCTCTCAACAGGACAATCGGAAATTTCTTTTCCTTGTTTGCAGAAATAATTTCGTTTATCTGTTCAGGCTTCTGAATCGTAATTCCATTGATGGCAACAATTAAATCTCCGGATTTTATTCCCGCATCTTCAGCCGGAGAATTTTTTATTACATCAACAACAACCGGTTTTGCAGGAGAAGGAAAAAGAAAGAATCCTTTTTGTGAATTTTGAGTGATGAACTTACGAGGTAAATTGAGTGAAATTACAGATCCGCTTCTATCAATTTTTACTATGGCATCCGAGGTTTGATTATTAACCAGAAGATTATTAACGATCTCCTCCCAATCTTCTACGCCGGCACCGTTAATGCTTAATATCCTGTCGTGTGATTGAAAACCGATTTGCCGTGCAGGGCTCTCTTTATCAACTTCAGCAATAGTGGTTGTTAAAGGAATTTCTTTCCCCTGGAAAAAGTTTATTCCCCAGAAAATCAAAATTGTGAGGGTAAGGTTCATCATAACGCCGGCGGTGATAACGAAAACTTTTGGGAGGGTCTTCTTCGCTCTGAACTCGTAAGGCTTTGGTTCGCTGTTTGCAAATTTAGTGTCGAAACTTTCGTCTACCATACCGGCAATTTTAACATAACCGCCGAGCGGAAGGAGAGACAGGCGGTAATCTGTATTGCCCTGTCCGTCAAAATCTTTAGGAAGATCTCCGAATGTGAATCCCGTTAATTTATTCCACCCGAATAATCTTTTACCAAAACCTATTGCGAAAATATCAACGCGCATTCTGGAAATTTTTGCAGCGGCAAAGTGCCCGAACTCATGTACAAAAACTAAAATGCCGATAGTAATAATAAAATAAACGATATAATCCATTAGAACCCTTAACTATGTTTTTTTTTAAGATAATCTCTTGTTTTGAAATCCGACTCGAATATTAATTCCAAACCTGCCTCTCCGGCAGGCATGTCCGCCTTTTTATAACAAATAATTTTTTCGAAAGCATCTGTAATCAATTCCGGAATCTGAGTAAATCTGATTTTGCCTGAGAGAAATTTTTCGACCGCAACCTCGTTTGCAGCGTTCAGAATACACGGTGCGGTGCCGCCCTCTTCGACTGCATAATATGCTATTTTAAGGCACGTAAATTTATCAAAATCCGGCGGAAAAAACGTTAATTTATTTATCCGTGCAAAGTCCGTCTGAACCGCATCGAAATGGTACCTTTCCGGGAATGTGAGAGCAAATAAAATTGGAAGTTTCATATCCGGCGAGCTCATCTGCGCTTTGATAGAGCCGTCGATAAATTCAACCATCGAATGAATGATTGACTGCGGATGGATTATTACTTCAATCTTCTCTTTCGGAAGTCCGAACAGCCAGAACGCTTCTATGATTTCCAGACCTTTATTCATCATTGTTGCCGAATCGATCGTAATCTTGTTTCCCATTTTCCAGTTAGGATGTTCCAGCGCATCTGCAATTGTAACGTGTTCAAGTTCGGTTTTGTTTTTGTTCAGAAACGGTCCGCCCGAAGCAGTTAAGATTAATTTGTTTATCGTCTCTTTCTTTTCGCCAATCAAGCTTTGAAAAATTGCGCTGTGCTCGGAATCTATTGGAATCAATTCGGCATTATTTTCTTTGCATAGTTGAATTATTATTTCTCCGGCTGTAACCAGGATTTCTTTGTTAGCCAAAGCAATTCTCTTTTTTTGTTTGATGGCTTCAATTGTTGGCGCCAGTCCGGCAAAACCTACTAGAGCGGAGACCAGAATATCATAATTGCCGCGGCGTGTAATTTCGAGCAAACCTTCTTTACCGCGTAACACTTCACATTTGCGGGAAATCTTATTTTTTAATTCCGCAGCTTTTTCTTTATTTACAACAACTACGGCTTCGGGATGAAATTCCTCGATCTGTTTTTCAAGCAACGAAATATTATTGTTGGATGTCAGCCCGACAATCTTAAATTTATCACGGAATGAGCGTGCAATTTCAAGCGTGTTTAATCCAATTGAACCTGTAGAACCCAAAACCAAAATTTTTTTCATCGAATTCAGTTTTAGCCAAAGAAATATCTGTGCGTAATAGCAAAAAGAAAATTGATTGCAACGATAATATTTATTGCCATGCCGATTTTGAACAGTTTATTCAAATTCTTATAGCCTTCGTCGCTGATGGGAGAATTGCTTTCGAGATCATCGCCAATAGCAGCACGGATTTTTTTTGCTGTTGGAATTAGAAACGCTCCAATTAATGTTAAGAGAACTACCATTAAAATCTGTTTGGCAGTCAACCAATGATTTCCGTTCATCTGAAAGAAAGTGTATCCCTGATTCAAAGTTACCATTGTTATTCCAGTTATCAGTATGCCGGTTGAACCAATCATACCAAAAAAATTGACAAGCATTAAGTAGATATGAATGAACTTTTTCTCGCCAATTTTGTTTCTATTTTTAACTATGAATCCGCGAAGGATGGGATCCGAAAATAGATTAACAAGCCATATTCCTGCGAAAATTATATGGAAAGTTAATATAGTGAAGTAATAAGTCATACCAGTTCCTTTATATGTTTATAAAATTAAAGATAATAACAAGAGAAAGCCAATTGATTTGAAACTCTTAGATAAAATTCAAATCAAATTCACCTTTATCCCCAATCATAAAAACTACTTTTCCAATAAGTCGGTTCAATTCATAACAAAATTAGAAAGGCTTTATGAAAAAGATATATACAATTTCGTTCCTACTTTTTTTCTTAATGACCTTCTCGTTTGCCTACAGCCGCCCATGGAGGCCGGATCAAATTCCAAACGGTCAAAAATTTTCTTGCGCAAATTGCCATATAGATCCCGCTGGCGGGGGACCGAGAAATAAATTCGGCCAGGCTGTTGAACAACTTGTCAGTCCGGGTAGCACACAGGAGTTCTGGAGTCCGGCACTCGCAAAATTAGATTCCGACGGCGATGATGTTACAAACGGACAGGAACTTGGCGATCCTAATGGAACATGGCAAGCCGGACAACCGAACCCGGGAAATATTAACTTGGTTACAAATCCCGGCGATCCAAACAGCTTTCCGACTACAGTTACCGGTAACAATTCTTTGATGCCTGCCGCATATAAGTTGTACAACAATTACCCGAATCCCTTTAATCCAAGTACTGTTATCGCTTATCAAATTCCGGTTGCCGGTTATGTAACGTTGAAAGTTTATGATCTGCTTGGAAGAGCGGTTGCTACCTTGGTAGATGAATTTAAGCAAGCCGGCTCTTACGACGTTCAGTTATCGGCTGATAGCTATCAGCTTTCCAGCGGAGTTTATCTCTACACTTTACGCGCCGGAAATTTTTTACAAACAAAAAAATTTGTTTTACTACGGTAGAGCAGACCAACCAAAAATTTTTGAGGATAAAAAATGATTATTAACAAGGGTCGGAACCCGATAAACCCGGTCTGACAATTGAAATATTTTCAGTTAGCATAAATACATGTTAGTAATTAGTGTTAAAGAGGAAATATGAGATCTTTCAAAATTATTTTTGTTCCCGCAATTTTTTTTGTCTTCTGCGCACAAACATTTTCGCTGCCGCGGTTTTCTCTTCGTTACGGGGATAGGTGCAGTTCATGTCACGTTAATCAGACCGGCGGAATGATGCGAACGGAAGACGGTTTTGAATTCGGCAAAAACGTTCTCAGCATGATTTCACCTAGGGACAAAGATTTTCCTTTAAAGCCGAAACTTTCAGATAATATTTCATTCGGTTTCGACTACCGTTCACAATTTTTATATTCGCAGCAGAAGCGTAGAACCGATTTCCAGGATATGACGGGCTCTCTTTACCTCGGTGCTAATATTGCGCCGGAAATTAATGTGCTGACCCGTTATGATTTTGTTAACATTATCTGGGAATGGTATGGCATTGCAAAAATTCTTCCGAACGATAGCTATATTAAGATCGGTTCGTTCATTCCGAATTTTGGAATTCGCCTCGATGATCATACTGCTTACACCCGCGGCGGAGATTACGGTCTGCTCTTTTCAACGGGCGCAATACAAGGATTAATTTACAATCCATTTTTTACCGTTACGGGAATTGAACTTGGTGCCAACTTATCGAAGAATGCTTTGCTTACTGCAAGCGTAGGCAGAAGTAAACAGAACGGAATTTTTTCTACAGACCCGACATGGACCGCAAGATTTGAATATTCACCGTCAATTGAAAAAGTTAGATTGCTCTTCGGCGGTTCTTTTACAGATACTAAAATAAGGGGCACGTCGGGCTTTCGCGATTCACAGCTTTACGGCGGCTTTGCGGGAATTGGAATTAGCAGATTCACTTTAATGGGTGAATACGATTTAGGAAATAATTATCCGCTGCAAGATTCCAAATCGAGCGCTATGATGCTTGAAGCTGCATATCAAATTATAATCGGACTGGAAGCGGTTATCCGCTACGACCGTTTTGATCCTAACACAAACATCAGCAACAATACTTTCTCTCACTGGGTTTTCGGTTTTGAATTTTATCCTTATAGTTTTGTTGAAGTGAGACCGCAATTCAGAATTAACATGAGCGGTCCGGATCAAAAAAGCAATTCGGTAGTTGTTCAATTTCATTTTTGGTATTAGGTTAATAGTGGAAGGTTGAAAGTTGAAAAGTTACGAGGGGATAGTCGCAAGTTGGAGGTTGCAGGTTGAAAAAGAAGAACAATGGAAAAATTTTCTCTCCTTAACTATTTACAAGATTGAATTTTCCGGAGTGCTTCATCAAATTCTTTGATAAGGTTCTCCATCAAAACTTTCACAGGTAGAATTTCTTTTATCAATCCGGCACCTTGTCCGGCTTCCAGCATTCCGTTTTGCTCGTCCCCTTCAAATATGCCGAGCCGTTCGCGTTTTTTTCCGAGCAGTTCTAAAAGTTTTTGCCCGTCTGCACCCCGGGCTTCAGCCTCGTAAACCGTTTTGGTAAATTCATTCTTAATCATTCTTGCCATGCCGATTTTTTTCAAAATCAGAATTGTATCATTGTCTTTTGCCGCAATAACTTTTTGTTTGTAGTTAGAATGCGCCGATGATTCTTCGGTTACGGCAAAGCGCGTTCCGATTTGCACACCTTCTGCACCAAGGGAAAACGCCGCAAGAATTCCGCGACCGTCGGCTATTCCTCCTGCGGCTATCACGGGAATTTTCAGAGCATCAACGAGCTGGGGAATCAAACATAATGTTGTTATTTCATCGGCTCCGTTGTGGCCGCCGGCTTCAACTCCTTCGCCTACAATGGCGTCGCATCCAGCACTTTCGGCTTTGAGCGCATATTTAATTGATGGAACTACATGAACTACTTTAACATTATTCTTTTTTAGCTGGTCGATAAATTTTCCCGGGTGGCCGGCAGATGTAAAAACAATTTTTATTTCTTCTTCTATAACCACATTGATCAAATCCTGCGCATCGTTTCTGAGCAGCGGTACATTTACGCCGAACGGTTTTTCGGTTGCGGATTTACATTTTTTTATCTGCTCGCGTAACAGTTCGGGTTTCATAGAGCCGGAACCGATTAATCCTAAACCACCGTTGTTTGATACAGCGGAAGCAAGTTTCCATCCGCTTACCCAAACCATACCTGCCTGAATTATAGGATACTTAATTTGGAAAAGGTTTGTTATTCTGTTTTCGATTTTCATTTTGGTTTCGAATTGTTGGGTTCAAATCTTGTTAAATGAATTCTCTTAATCAAGGTTTGATAAACGGAGACCTATTAATTAAATTAGCGGAGCGTTTTAATAAAAGAAGGATTTATTTGAGAGCAATTATTCCCGCTGCGGGATTCGGTACGCGTCTAAAACCCCATACTTATTCTCTTCCAAAAGTTTTACTGAATGTCGGGGGTAAACCAATGATCGGTCACATCATAGATAAAATTATTTCCTGCGGAATTCGCAAAGCAACATTCGTGATCGGTTACCTGGGCGAGCAAATTAAAGACTATGTTCATAAAGAATATCCTTCTCTGGAAGCTGCATTTGTTGAGCAGGAAGAACTTCTCGGTCTTGCTCATGCCATCAAAGTTGCGGTTCCCACTTTGGATGACGGCGAAATCTTCATCATTCTGGGCGATACAATTTTTGATGTTGATTTGAAATCTGTTTTTGAAAAGAAAGTCAGCTCGCTTGGCGTTAAAACTGTTGAAGATTATTCGCGCTTCGGTGTAGCGGTTTGCGAGAATGAAAGAATTATCAGACTGGTCGAAAAACCGAAAGAACCGATCTCCAAACTTGCGCTTGTGGGTCTTTATTACGTTCATAATTCGGAAGTGCTTATCGAAGCAATCAACGAACTGTTTAACAAAAAAATAAGAACACGCGGGGAGTATCAGCTTACCGATGCGTTTCAATTAATGCTGGATAAAGGCGAGAAGATAACAACGTTTCAAGTTGACGGCTGGTACGATTGCGGTAAACCCGAAACTCTTCTTGCCACCAATCAATTTCTGCTAAGAAAAAACGGGACGAATAGAAAATTGCAGAACGTAATTGTAATCGATCCGGTCTTCATTGCAGAGAATGCAGTTGTTGCAAATTCCGTGATAGGTCCTTACACTACAATATCCAATAACTGCGAGATTACCGAATCAATAATTCGTAACTCGATAGTGAGTTCCGGTGCAAGAATCGAAAAGGCGTTGCTCGAAAATTCAATTATTGGCAGCAATGCAATTGTAAGAAGCAATTTCAAAAGATTGAATACCGGCGATTCATCCGAAATCGAGTTTAACTAAAAAATAGAGGAATAAATGTCATACCTGTTCACATCGGAATCAGTTTCCGAAGGTCATCCGGATAAAATTTGTGATGCAATTTCCGACGGAGTATTGGATGCTATATTTGCAAAAGACCCGGATGCACGTGTTGCCTGCGAGACTTTTGTAACAACGGGACTTGTTGTTGTAGGCGGTGAAATTACAACGAAGGCTTATGTTGACATAGAAAAAATTATCCGGAAAACAATTAGAAATATCGGTTACACAAGAGCGGAATATAAATTTGATTCCGAGTCATGCGGAGTATTGAATGCAATTCATTCGCAATCCCCCGACATAGCAATGGGTGTAGATAAAGGCGGTGCGGGAGATCAGGGTTTAATGTTTGGCTACGCATGCGATCAGACCCCCGAACTGATGCCGATGCCGATTGTTTATGCACATAAACTTGTTAAACGGCTTTCGGAAATCAGAAAAAAGAATTCCAATCTTATGCCGTATCTTCGTCCCGATGCGAAATCTCAGGTTACAATTGAGTACGACGATAAAAATAATCCGGTGCGTGTAGATGCAGTTGTTATTTCGACCCAGCATGACGGCAATGTGAGTCAAAAAAAAATTAAAGACGATGTAATTAAGCACGTCATAAAAAATGTAATTCCTAAAAAATACCTCGATGGAAGGACGAAATATTTTGTTAACCCGACCGGAAGATTTGAAATTGGCGGACCGCACGGCGACAGCGGTTTAACGGGAAGAAAAATTATAGTTGATACATACGGCGGCTGGGCGCCTCACGGCGGCGGTGCTTTTTCAGGAAAAGACCCGTCAAAGGTCGATAGAAGCGCTACTTATGCTGCCCGTCATATTGCAAAGAATGTTGTTGCCGCGGGACTCGCAAAGGAATGTCTCGTCCAGGTCGCTTATGCAATAGGTGTTGCCAAACCGGTTTCAGTTTTAGTGAATACTAAAGGGACAGGAAAAATTTCCGACAAAGAAATTTCCAGCATGATCAAGAAAGAAGTTGATCTAACACCACGGGGAATAATTACAAGACTAAAATTGAGAAGACCCGTCTACCAAAAAACTTCTGCTTACGGCCACTTCGGACGTAATGATAAAGATTTCACATGGGAACATCTGGATCTTGTTCCGGCATTTAAGAAATACATAAAATCATAAAGGAGATTACTTTTAAGATGGACTATAAAGTTAGCAGATACAAAATAAGAAACATAAAACTTGCCGAAGAAGGTAGAAAAAAAATTGAATGGGCTGAATCCCGCATGCCTGTTATGATGGCGCTGCGGCAGAAATATTCGAAAACAAAACCGTTGAAAGGTTATAAAATTGCCGGATGTCTTCACGTTACTAAAGAAACTGCGGTGCTTGTTGAAACATTGAAATCTGCCGGAGCGCTGGTCAGCTGGAGCGGCTGCAATCCACTTTCAACTCAAGATGAAATTGCCGCGGCTCTGGCAAAAAGCGGCGTTGTAATTTATGCATGGCACGGTCAGAATGTGAAAGAATTTTATTGGTCAATCGAACAAACGCTTTCGACAAAACCAAATTTAACTCTCGACGACGGTGCGGATTTAATTTTTACAGTTCACAATAAATATCCCGGACTTGCAAAGAACATAATAGGCGGAACGGAAGAAACCACAACAGGCGTTCACAGGCTGCGGGCAATGTCTACAGCAAAGAAATTATTGTATCCGGTTGTTGCCGTAAACGATGCAGAAACGAAATGGGATTTTGATAATGTTTACGGAACCGGTCAATCTTCAATCGATGGAATTCTGCGCGCAACGTCTGTTCTCTTAGCAGGTAAAAATTTTGTTGTTGCAGGTTACGGTCATTGCGGTAAAGGCGTTGCAATGCGCGCTGCCGGTTTGGGTGCCAATGTTATTGTTACCGAAGTGAAACCAACCGCCGCATTGAAGGCAACTCTTGAAGGCAATGTTGTAATGACGATGGATGAAGCCGCTAAGATCGGAGATATTTTCATAACCGCAACGGGCGTTAAAGATATCATTACGGAAAAACATTTTAAGGTAATGAAGGATGGTGCAATTGTTTGCAACACGGGTCATTATGACTGCGAGATAAACATTAACCATCTTGCAGCATTAAGCAAAGGAAAGAGAACTGTTCGTCCGAACAATGAAGAATATACATTGAAGAACGGAAACAAAATTTATTTGCTTGCGAAAGGAAGACTTGTAAACTTAGCTGCAGCAGAAGGTCACCCATCGGAAGTGATGGATATGTCTTTCGCAAATCAGTTTATGTCGCAGATCCGGTTAGTTGATTATCATAAAAAAGGAATTAAAGTTGAGCCCCGGGTGCTTGATATTACCGAAGAGCAGGATCAGGAAATTGCCGGTATAAAACTGAAAACAATGGGATACAAAATTGATAAGCTTACTAAAGAACAGGAAATTTACGTTAACGATTACAGCTCGGGAACATAGCCAGCCTCTCCCGGGTTTATGCCGTGAAGTAACCTGTAAAAAGTAAGCAGAAATTAGAAGAGGCCGTCTCTAATGAGATAGCCTCTTTTTTGTTTATATAAGGTAGTTACACAGCTTCACTCAAAAGATCGCCGTCTATAAGTACCTTGCCTTTACTTTTCAGCAAGTCCATCAAAGCACTCAGAAGAACGTAAATGTCGGTCGGTTTGCTGATGTAAACATCGCAGCCGGCATCAAGTGCGTTTATTCTATCTTTGTTGAACGCGTGGGCTGTGTAGCAAACAATGGGAATGTTTGAGTATTCCGGATCGTTTCGCAGTTCCCTTGTAATGTCTAATCCGTTTTTGTCTCCGCGGATTGATATATCCATTACGATTATATCATACCGTTCCTTGTGTAGTAACTCGTAAAATGAATCGGCTGAATCGCATAGATCAACGTTAAAATACCTGGTTAAAAATACCGTAAGAAGTTTTTGATTTTCAAAATCATCTTCGGTTATAAGTATTCTAGGTTTCATGCTTTTTGTGTTCCCCGTAATTTTTCATTATTAAAAATAATTGTAAAAGTTGTTCCTTTATTTACTTCGCTTTTAACTTTGATTTTTGCCCGGTTTAAATCGGCAAAGCTTTTAACAATAGCCAGACCCAAACCGGTACCTTCGTATCTTCGTGTGTAACCCATTTCTTCCTGCGTAAAAGGTGTAAAAAGTTTGTCGATGAATTCTTTCGACATACCTTTTCCGTCATCGGAAACGCCTACGCACAAATTTGTGTCTTCCGGGTATATGTTAATATCGATTTTGCCGCTGTCAGAGTACTTGATGGCGTTATCGATAAGATTAACAAAAATCTGGGTAAGAGAATAATGGTCGCCTGTAATAGTTGTTGATTCGCCGGCGCTGTTGTTCAGTGAAAGGAGGAGATCCTTTTCATCTGCCAGGGATTTGAATTCCGATTGAGCAGTTTTTAACAGATGGAACAAATCCACTTTTTCAAAGCGGGCATTGTACTTTCCGGTTTGAAGCTGGGACATATTAAGCAGCAGGTCGAATGTACGGTACAACCGCTTGCTGTTGTTCTTCATCGAACGGAGAATGTTGAACAGATCCGCTTTGTTAATGTCTTTCAGATCGTCGTTGAGTATGTCGGCGTAACCGACAATTACATTGAGAGGCGCTCTGATTTCGTGTGATATTTGAGCAAGGAAAAATTCCTTCAGATGTTTCGATTCTTCCGCCCTGTTTAATGCATCCTTTAATTCTCTCTCGGTCTGTTTGAGATCGGTAATATCGCGCCCGTAAACCTGGCAAACGTTAAATTTTATTACTCCTTGAATAATAAACTGGTAGTAACGGTCTCCCAAACGCGACATTGAAGTAATTGATCTGTTGTAGGCAATAATATCCTGAATATCGTGACCGGCAACAAAAGGCAGAAGCATTTGCACTTTTTCGCCAAGCAAAGTTCTATTTGGAAAAATCTGATGGGCTGAATTGTTTGCAAGAATAATTTTACCGGATTCGTCAAATCTGAAAATCGGGTCCGGAGAAAGTTCGGCAAACAGCGCCATTAATTCCGATTGCTGAAGACGAAAATTCTCTGCCTCTTCTAAATATTTCCTCCGCATCGGTATTATTACATAACGGTAAAAAATGAACATCACCATCAGAACGGATGTTAAAATCAATAGAGAAAGAAGTAACGGATTTTCTACACTAAATATGGTTTTAGTATCAACCTTCTCTAACGATTGAAAAGAAGAGTCCAAATATGATTTGGGCAATACTTGTGATATAATAGAATGCGGTAGCATCGGCGAATCCCAATAGAACATTAAGAAATTTGACGATTAGTGTTAATTCATAAAAAACAAAAAATAAGTAAAAGAATTTTATATGGCCGTCGACTGCATATGCAGCAATAAACTTTCTTAGAATAATAAAAAGTATTCCGGAATGAAAAAGAACAATTGCCA
>CAZQQC010000002.1:0-50704 GCA_964595365.1 uncultured Melioribacter sp. | reverse complement strand
ATAAACTTTCTTAGAATAATAAAAAGTATTCCGGAATGAAAAAGAACAATTGCCAAAAGATTCTGGGAATTGTTAAATCCAAAAAAGACCAGTACAAACGTTAAAAGAGAAATCGAAATAATAAGCGGTAAATGTTTTTTGTACGTTTTGAAAGGGAATAGACTGGCAAGCAGGAAATATGTAAAATATGAATAAACTCCCAATGGAATAGTTTGCTTGAACAATAGTCGGAATCCAAGTGAAATAGGATCCATAATAGCTAGTATTAAAAAGAAATAAAAATATTTTCCTCTGAATTGTCTAAAGGGTGGTATTAACCAGGTGACTATACTAGCCCAAAAAAGTATTTTTGAGAGTGAGATAATGTTCATTGATTACCCACATGATGGTGGACAAGAAAGAGCATACTCCAACGTAGCATCTCCATAACTAAGCGATAGTACGCTTGCTCTAACTTCTGCAGTAACAACATCCGTTGCAGTGGCTGCAGTTACAGAAGCAGCGCTGCCTTTTTTATTTATTGTGTTGGAAACCGAAGCCACACTACCTGCTTGTAAAAGTTTTTTAACCTCGCTTTTGCTAAACATGTACATAACTTCGTCTTTACCTATCAGCTCGCTGTCATCCCGTAAAGATTCTTTTTTTTCGTTAGCAACAATTAGCTGGCTGTGTTTTACCATAAAGAAAATGTAATCGCCTCCTTTGTCAATGGCTTTTTCAAGCTCGCTGACTTTAATTTGAACCGAGCCAATAACTTTTCCAAAAAGTACGTTGGCTTCATGCTTATCGAACACCTTTCCGATAATGCCGTGCTTACCCTGGGCATTAGTAACGCCGGTTACAGAAGCAAACAAAAGTGCTGCTGTAACTAAGGTAAATAACTTTTTCATGCTAACCCTCGTTTATTTTGTTTTGAAATAGAATGATTTATCCCTTCGATAATATATCGATTATTACATTTAATATTAAATTAATTTTTTCTAAAAATGACCGGCAATTACCGTACCGCACATGGGGCAGCAGGCATTTTTTATCTTATTTCTTGTTACATTATGCCAGTCCCTTGCAATCAGCGTTCCCTTGCATTTAGGGCAGTACGTTGTAGATCCTTCAGTGTCGTGAATATTTCCGACATAGCAATATTTGATGCCGAGCATGAGAGCAGTTTTTCTGGCGTTTCGCAGTGTTTCGGCTGGTGTGTGTGACTTATCCGTCATCTTAAAATCCGGATGAAATGCGGTGAAATGCAAAGGCACTTCATCGCCCAGATTCTTTAGAATCCATTCGCACATTAGTTTTATTTCTTCGCCCGAATCATTTTCATCGGGAATCAGCAGAGTAGTGATCTCGAACCATACGTTAGTTTCTTTTTTGAGCCAGATCAGGGTATCCAGAACATAATCGAGATGAGCAAATGCAAGTTTGTGATAAAAATTTTCGGTGAAGGCTTTTAAATCCACATTGGCGGCATCAATGTATTTGTAAACATCCTTGCGCGCTTCTTTATCGATATAACCTGCAGTGACCATTACGGACTTGATTCCTTCTTCACGCGCAATTCTGGAAATGTCAATTACATATTCTCCGAAGATTACAGGATCGTTATAAGTAAACGCGATTGAAGGAGTGCCGTGCTTTTTTGCAAGAGCAACAACTTCTTCCGGCGAGACGTTTAACGAATGAACGCTGTCTAACTTAGCTTTGCTGATAGACCAGTTCTGGCAAAATTTGCAGCCAAGGTTGCAGCCCGCAGTACCGAAACTTAAAATTTCTGTACCGGGCAGGAAATGGTTAAGAGGTTTTTTTTCTATCGGGTCGATTGCAAACCCGGTCGGTCTGCCGTAACCGATCGAGTAAAGGCTGCCGTCTATATTTTGTCTTATGAAACAGAAACCGGCTTGCCCTTCACCGATAGTACAATACCTTGGACAGAGAGTGCAGAGCAATTTTCCATTCTCTGCAGGTTCCCACCATTTTGCAAGTTTGTAATTTGATCCACTCATAAAAATCGATTGCAAATCCAAAACGGAAAATAAGGAATCAGAATTAAGAACATCTACTATTATTGCTGAACATTTCTTACTCGATTCTAAATTTTTAATTCTTAAAATTCAATTTTCAACAATCAAATTATAGCAAATCTCATCCAGCTTCTTCTTCCTTTATCGGTATAAGGAGCTCCGGCAGTAAAAAGAATGAGATCATTTTCTTTGATAAACTTTTTTTCTTTCAAGAGATCGATTGTGTTCCGTATAGCAGCATCTTCGTCTTTAATGTTGTCGAGGTACAATGGCTGGAGTCCCCATTCGAGATTTAATTTGTTTAGCGTTTCAAATTTATCGGAGACAGCAAAAATATTTGCATTAGGACGGAACTTGGCAACTACTTTTGCTTTTCTGCCGTAGTGAGTAAAAATTACAATTGCGGATGCATTGATTTGTTCGGAAACATTAGCAACTGCCCGCCCGGTTGAATCGAAGATGTTGTCGGTTAGGTCTTCAGGAATTTCAAAATTGGAAATGTTTTTCGGACTCGATTCATCTTCTGTAGTTAGAAGGATTTCATTCATAATTTTTACCGCTTCGACGGGAAACTTGCCAACAGAAGTTTCGCCGCTAAGCATTACTACGTCGGTGCCGTCCAATACTGCGTTAGCAATATCGGATGCTTCTGCACGTGTAGGTACCGGGTTATTGATCATCGATTCAAGCATTTGTGTTGCAGTAATTACAAGTTTACCAACAGCATTGCACCGGCGAATAATTTTTTTCTGTATCATCGGAACTTCCTGGGGAGCGAGTTCAACGCCCAGATCTCCCCGGGCAATCATAATGCCGTCGGCAATTTCAAGAATTTTTTCAAAATTTTTTATCGCTTCGGGTTTTTCAATTTTTGCAATTACCGGCTTGTTGAACCCCTTTTCTACCAGCCGGTTTTTCAAATGAAGTATATCCTTTGCTTCACGTACAAAAGAGAGAGCAATGAAATCAACTCTATGTTTTAATGCAAACTCGAGGTCGGCAAAATCTTTTTCTGTAACTGAAGGAGTACTCAGCTTCATGCCGGGCAGGTTCATTCCTTTTTTAGGTTTGAGTATTCCGCCTTCGATAACTTTGCAAATGACGGATGATACGCCCTTGCTTACAACTTTAAGATTGATTAATCCGTCATCTATTAAAATTGTTTCTCCTATCCGGGCATCTTCCGGAAGATTTTTGTAGCCGGTCGAAATTTTTTCTTTTGTACCGGTTATATCTTCGGTAGTAATTTCAATTTCATCGCCGGCGCCGATTTCAATTTCCGGCTGGCTCAAATCGCCGATTCTAATCTTGGGCCCCTGCAGATCAACAAGAATCGGAATCGGTAGCGACCTGCTTACGCACAATTGATTTATCCGCTCGAAAATTTTTTCAAAGTATTCATATGAACCATGCGAGAAGTTAAGACGGAATGCATCGCAGCCGGCGTCTACCAATGCTTCCAATTTTTCGCGCGTGTCGGTTGCCGGTCCTAATGTTGCCAGAATTTTTGTCTTGGATGATTTTAGAGTCACGTGTTCTGCCTGTTTAATATGTAAATGCTTATTTCCGATGCAAAAATAACAATAATATGAAAAAGATATTGGTGACTGAAGTTTTACATTAAAGAGCTGTTAATTATGGTCTCCCGAAATAGTCCTTCATAAAATAGAAAACCGGAGGAGAATAATTCACTCCGGTTTTTATACTGCTCACTCACATTATGCAAGTTTGATCTACGATGAAAAAAATATACTAAGCCTTCGGGTGTTGTTCTATGATAATAACAGACTAACCCCCCGAAGGTTAACAAAAATTTGTTTGTTAAGCCCAAACCTTGCGCAACATCAGTTACTAAACAATTTTTTTTCTAATCACCCCGCCTGGACTGCAGCTTTCGGTTTATAAATCAAAGCAGCTGTAATTCCCAAAATAACCGACTGGATAAGACCGTATATAAACCATTGTGCAGCTAAATAAGCCGGTACCTGATAAACAACATTCTGAGCTACTACTGCCATAAATTGAATGAAGACGCCTATGTAAATTCCGTAGCGGACACCTTCCATAAGCCCTTTGTTTTCATATCCTTTCACAAATATGAATACAAAAAAGAATGAGTAGACCAAATCTGCAATCCACATTCTCCACATTATTGCGTCCATCTCGGCTATCGGCCGGAAAATTTTCGAAATCTCTGGTTTTGCGTAAGTGGAAGATAAGATAACCATATTAACGAAATAATTCGTTGCCTCCAAAAGAATAAACACAACCACAAAGGCTATAATTAGTTTTTTTACGTTCATATTGACCCTCTGATTTAGTTATTATATTTAGTTATTCTGGAGTAGGATTCGAATCAGCACTACGAGAAATTCCGCAAATAGTTGTTAATAGTCAATTGAAATGATTATTAAGTTTAAACATTTGCTGAAGACTTGTATTAAGTTTAAACAGGCAGGCGTGCATATTTCGACTTAAAATTTTGAGATAATAATTTATGATTCTTTATAAAACGGAAACTGAAAGAAACCCCTAAATAGAAAAGCCGGGCTTGATGCTCCGGCTTTTTGACAAAACAATTCAAGAAAAATTTTACTACCAGACCTTAACGCGTTCGATTTCATGTCTCCACATTGGTTGACCTTCTTTGATATTGAATGCTTTATAGAAATCCGGAATATCGCTGAAGGGTCCATTAACACGCAGGAAGTTTGGAGAATGAACATCGGTCATTACCTGTTGCGCCAATGCTTCCGGCCGTCTATGTCCTAACCAGGAGTAAGCATAACCAAGCCAAAATCTTTGAGAAGGTGTTAATTCGTTTATAGTTTTTCCTTTTTTGTATTGATCTGTTTTTTTGAAAGCATCATAACCAATTACGAGACCGCCAAGATCTGCTATGTTTTCACCCAGTGTTGCTTTACCGTTTATGTGCATGCTATCGAGCACAATGTAATTATCAAATTGTTCTGCCATAAGTTGTGTCTTTTGTTTGAACTTTTCTTCGTCTTCTTTGGTCCACCAATCTTTCAGATTACCTTTTGCATCGTACTGTCTGCCTTCATCATCAAAGCCGTGGGTCATTTCATGCCCTATGGTTGAAGCTCCTGCGTACGAGTATACAACAGCGTCGTCGAGTAACGAATCAGGAACACCGGGTACAATAAACATTGCTGCCGGAAGAACAATTTCATTATTCGAAGGATTGTAATAAGCATTATAAGTTTGCGGAGTCATATCCCATTCAAGGCGATCGACAGGTTTGCCAAGTTTGTTGATTCCTCTATCGAACCAAAAAACTCTAGAGTTGATCGTATTTCTTACATAAGAACTTCTATCGACAGAAAGTTTTGAAAAATCCTTCCACTTATCTGGATAGCCAACTTTCTTTGTGATGTGAAGTAATTTGTAAAGAGCTTTTTCTTTAGTTAGATTACTCATCCAATCAAGATTTTTGATTCTCGCCGCAAAAGCCGTAATCATATTATCAACAATTTTTTCATATCTCTTCTTTGTCTTTAGAGAGTAAAACTTCTTAACATAAACCTGCCCGATCAGTTCTCCCATAGCGTGTTCGGTTGCATCTTGAATTCTTTTCCATCGGGGTCTCTCTTTTTTCACTCCGGTCATCACGGTGCCTTTGAAATAAAAATCCTCTTGTGCAAAAGGCGAGCTCAATCTATCGGCAAGTGAATTTACGAGATGCCACTTGAGATATTCTTTCCATTGATTCAAAGAAAATTTTTCAATTGCATTGCCGAGTTGTTTATAAAACTCGGGCTGACCGATAACAACCGAATCAGTTTTATTTGCACCAGTTTGGTTGATTATCTCTTTCCAATTTAATTGCGGCGAAATTTCCTGCAGATGTGCCGGCGTCATTTTGTTGTAATTCTTATAAGGGTCGCGGAGGTCCTCAAGTTTTCTAGAAGAGTCGGCTAGAAAAACCTCCATACGATAAACATCGTCGCTGAATTTTTCAGCGTTGATTTCATTTTCGCCGAGAAGCTGAAACATTTTTGCGATGTGCTTCTTGTATTCCTTTCTGATATTTTCAGTCCGTGCATCTTTTCTGAAATAGTATTCTCTGTTTGGAAGCCCCAATCCGCCTTGACTCATAAACAATGCGTACTGTTCGCTGTTCTTATCGTCTTGGCCGACACCAATACGAAACATTGCGCCAATGCCTTCACGCTTGAAAAGCGTAACAACGTCAATCAAATCTTCCTTGCTTTTTATCCGATCTATCTTTTCAATCTCCGGTTTGATTGATGTGATACCTTGCTTTTCGATATTAACCGTATCCATACCCGAAAAATAGAAGTCGCCGATTTTTTGCCCGTTACTTCCAGCCGGTGATTTAGACGTTTGCGCTTCCTGCAAAATCATTTTAACTCTGGAATAAGTTTCTTCCATCACAAGGTTTGCAATTCCCCAGGCTCTTTCACTTTCGGGAATCGGATTGTTTTTCATCCATGTTCCGGTTGCATATTTGAAAAAGTCCACGCCGGGATCTACCGTTCTATCAATCGCACGTGTTAGGAAATCTCCTTTGTTTTTTTCTTGAGAATAATTACTTCCGGCTGCAGCCAGGATTAATGATAAGATAACTAAAAGAGGTTTAAGCGTTTTCATAATTGCACTTCCAATTTTTGAAGTTCTGTGAACTGTTTGTAATCAAATCTGGCGGTTAAAATAAATAAAAAGAAAGAGCAGGGAAAGGAAAGAATTCTATTTTGAGAATGCAGTGTAAAAAATGCCGCCGTTAGTTTATCACAGTATTCTTGCAGAAGGATACAGAAACAAACCATCGGGCAAAGCCGGGCAAAAATAAAATCGTATTCTCTGTAAAATCAGAAATAAAGTGAAACGACCCTTTGCATACGTGAAAAAAATACCCGGCTGCTCATTATATCTTATAATTTTTTTGAGATCCAAATAAGTTGAAAACTATCAACCCAATTATATATAAGGGAAGAGCAAATAATTTTTGTCGTTAAAAGATTTTAAGTCCCATTTAATTTTTCTTGACATTTTACAAATATGGTGTTAAGTTGGATCACCGATGTAAACGTTTACATTATAAAAATTGAAGAGATAAATTTTTTCATTATCAATGAAAACGTTTACATTTTGATTTTTTGTTTTCCGCTGAATTTGCTCATGCTACTCAAAAATTTTGAAATATAAAATGGCTTCAACAATCAAACAAATTGCAAAGCTCGCTAATGTTTCTATAGCAACTGTGTCGAGAGCGCTTAGCGACGATGGAAAAGTGAAAAGTGAAACCAAGAAGTTAGTTCAGGACACAGCACGGGATCTGAATTATAAACCCAACATCCTTGCAAGAAATTTTGTCAAAGGGAAATCTAACATAGTTGGACTCATACTGCCAGATATATCGGATGAATTCTTCTCGGAAATTATTCGCGGAGTTGATGAGACATCCTACGTTCACGGTTACTATACCATGGTTATCAGTTCTCATAAAAATAGATCATTGGTTGAGTCAGTGCATACTCTTATGGGTGCTGGGTTGGTCGGAGGATTCATTGTACTGGTGCCTTTCATGGATAGAAAAATCAAAGAAGCTCTTATGCACGAAAGAGTTCCATTTGTAATTATTAGCGGCAGCACCGATATAGAAGATTATAATAGTGTTAGTGTTGATAACTATAAGGCGGCTTACGAACTCACAGAGTACTTAATTACGAAAAAAGGTTACAAGAAATTTGCGCATATAACCGGGCCGTTGGAAAATAATGATGCACTTTTAAGAATGGAAGGATTTCTAGATGCATGCCTGAAACACAATATCAACGTTTTGAAATCGTGGGTTGTGAAAGGGAATTTTACAAAAGAAGGCGGCATCGAAGCTACAAAAAAATTATTGGAGTCGAAAAATAAACCGGAAGTGATTTTTGCTGCTAATGATTGGACTGCTGTTGGCTGCTACGAAGTTATTTTTGAAAAGGGATTAAAAATACCACGTGACATAGCTGTAGTTGGATTTGACGATATCATGATATCGCGTCATCTGCATCCTCCGTTGACAACCGTAAAAGTTCCAACCAGCGAACTCGGTCAGACCTCGGCGAATGTATTGATAAGCAAAATTCACGACAAGAATCATTCTGCAGCACAGAGTATAAAGATTGCTACCGAGTTAATGATTAGAAAGTCATGTTAAATTTTAAACAGTACAATTAAAACAGAAAAATAGATGAATAAATTTTCTACAAAGTACGGATACTTTTCTGAAGACGGAAATGAATACATAATTACAAACTTCAAAACACCGAAACCCTGGGTCAATGTAATTTCAAACGGAGAATATGGTTTAGTACTTTCTCAAACCGGTGGAGGATTTAGCTGGCGCGAGCATTCGGAGTTTAACCGGCTTAATCGCTGGCATCAAGATCTTATTCAAGATAACTGGGGAAAGTATTTTTACTTCAAAAATAATTCTACAGGGGAAATCTGGAATCCTCTATGGCTACCGACGAAAAAGAATATTAAGAATTATAAAGCCAGATATGGTTTAGGTTACTCGTGTTTTACTTCCGAAAGCAAAGGTATTATAGTTGAATTAACGGTATTTATCCCTTTGAAAGAAAATCTAGAAATCTGGTCGTTTGAAATTATTAACATAACCAGGAAGCCGATCGATCTATCTATATATAGTTATTTTGAATGGTGTCTTGGATCATCGGCTGATCATCATCGCGAGTTTCATAAAACTTTTATAGAGACGGAATTTCGCAAAGATGTAAATGCCATGCTTGGTACTAAACGGCTTTGGGAAATTCCTCTTGGAGATCGCGGGCATTGGAACATTGAATACCCTTACTTCGGGTTTATTTCTTCCAACAAAAAGATAGTTGATTACGAAGGGGACAAAGAAAATTTCTTGGGTCAGTACGGCAATTTAACTTCTCCGTCTGCACTTAAATCCGAAAAGCTTTCTAAAAAAACCGGTAAATGGAACGATTCGATTGGAACGGTGCGTGTAAACGTGAAAATAAACGGCAGCTCAAAAGGTTCGGTTGCATTTTATCTCGGCATAGAAGAAAGCAAAGAAGCAATCAAGAATTCGCTTGCAAAGTATCGATCAGTAAAACAAATAAAACATGCGTTTGCAGGAGTTAAATCTTACTGGAATGATTTGTTGAGCCAGCTTAACATTGAGACCCCTGACGATGCAATGAACTTGCTTGTAAATCGTTGGCTGAGGTACCAGGCAATTTCCGGAAGACTTTTGGCGCGAACTGCTTATTACCAGCAAAGCGGGGCATTCGGTTTCCGCGATCAACTTCAGGACAGTTTGGTTTATCTTCCGGTCGATCATACGCTAACAGAAAAACAAATTCGTCTTCATGCACGTCATCAATTTCAGGACGGAACAGTTTTGCATTGGTGGCATCCAATTTCCGATACAGGCTTACAAACAAAAATGACAGATGATTTACTGTGGCTGCCCTTTGTTCTCTTCCATTACTTAGATGAAACATCAAACTATTCTTTCTTGGAGGTGAAGGAACCCTATTACGACAACCCTCAAAAACACGATTCATTATTTGATCACTGTATCGCGGCAATCGAAAAGGTTCTTACAAGATACAGCGAACGTGGATTGCCATTGATTGGAGCCGGTGATTGGAATGACGGTTTGAGCGCCGTTGGCTTGGAATTTAAAGGAGAATCAATATGGCTGGCTGAATTTTTCTATCTCATTCTTACTAAATTTTCCTGCATATGCAGCAAAACAGGAAAAGAAAAATTACGCCAGCGTTATTCTGAAAAAGCAGATGAGCTCAAAGCCGCGTTTAACAAATATGCGTGGGATGGCGAATGGTTCTGGCGCGCTACTAAAGACAACGGCGAAAAAATCGGCACTAAAGAAAATGAGGAAGGCAAAATTTATTTGAATACTCAAACGTGGAGCGTAATTAGCGGTATTGCCGACGACGATAAGAAAACCGTTGCTATAAATTCTGTAACTAAATATTTGTTAAAGAACAACGGTCCGTTGCTGCTTCAACCCGCATACTCAAAGCCGGATAAATACATTGGTTACCTTTCACGGTATGCTGCAGGAAGAAGAGAGAATGGAGGAGTTTATACACATGCTGCTACATGGGCAATTCAAGCGTTTGCAATGATGAAAGATTCTGAAAATGCGTTCCTAACGTATAAAAGTATCTGCCCTATTTACAATGGAATGTATCCCGATAAATATGCTGCCGAACCTTTTGTGACCCCGGGTAACATTGACGGCCCCGATTCACCCAACTACGGAATGGGCGGATGGACCTGGTACACCGGCTCGGCATCCTGGTTTCAAAAAATTGTAATTGAATGGATACTTGGCATCAGACCAAGCGAAGATGGATTAATTATAGACCCTTGTATTCCCAAGGAGTGGAAAGGATACAAAGTCACAAGAATTTTCAGAGGAACAGTTTATAGCATCGATGTGAAAAATTTTTCCGGTAGTTCACATGGTGTTAAAAAAATAATTATAGACGGTGTTGAACAAACATGTAATCTAATTAAACAAAGTGAGAAGGGAACAATCAGTGTTGAAGTTATTCTCTAGAATTTTTTCTGAATCCAACTCTATAATTAACTAATCAATAATTCATAAGGAGGCAACTTTATGAAAAAATTATCTATTATCTTTTTGATTGTTACATTGTTTGTTATGTTTCAATCAATTTCTCAAGCTCAAATGACTCCAAGACAGGATGTTGTTTGGGCAAGAACCGTTTCGGCCGGAACCATTAATTTTGATGGTAAGCTGGACGAAGCCGCCTGGGCTAAAGCAGACAAACTAAGTATCATCTACGGTCAGAGTGCAGGACTGCCGGCAAGTGGTTGGCGTTCTGAAGCCGGTGCAGATGTTTATACAGATCCCATCAACGCCACGGTAAAATTTCTTGTTGAGGGGAATTATCTTTACATCGGTTTTGATGTTCCCGATAAATGGGTCGGTGGAACTGCTGACTGGGCGCGTTGGGATGCTGTTCTCATGTCTATGAAAGACAAAGCTTTTAAAGACGGTGTTAAACAGGCATTCCCTGCAGAACTTTTCTATACCTTCTGGCTTGCCGGTGCAAAGAACCAAACCCCTACTGTTGGTGGATCACCTCTCTTCTGGAGCGGTAATACAGATCAGGTAACAGGTCTTGGCGGAAGATTATCTCAAGAATGGGGTAATTATGATTCAACCCGTACAGCTAGAATGATTGCTATCTGGGATGCAAAGTTCTACACTAACGGTACAAGCAACGACGCCGCAGAAGATATAAAATGGCAGTGTGAAATGAGAATTGATGTAACCAAATTTGGTTATGATCCTTCCGCTTCTGCCGGAGATTTTGTAATGATGAACTTCAGCATTTGGGACGGCGATTATCTTATTGGTAACGACCCGAACAAAATTGCAGCAGCTAGAACCTGGTGGCAAAGCCCGTGGGCAAATGCTAATACTATGAATACAGGTCAAGTATGGATGAGACCCGATATTGGTCTTAATTCGACACTTCCGGCAATTGGCGCCGACGTTGTAATTCCAAATGGTTCAAACTATACCGACCCTGTTATTGATGGCAAACTTGATGATGCCGTTTGGAAAAGTAAAGGTACCTACACCTGGGAAATGGGTTGGGATCGAGACGATCTCCGTCAAACATACCCGGGCACCGGCCCTTACATGAGCGGACAGTACCAGCCCGATTTTGGTAAACCATCAAAGGCAACCATTGTCGATCCTTCACACGGTAAATTTTATATGTTCTTCAAAGGCAAATTCTTATACATCGGTGCGGATATCGACGACCAGTTGATAGAAGGAACCGACAACTACGATGCAACAGACGGCATCATGTTTAATATTATGGACCGCGTTGCTCTTAACGATGATAACGTCGGTATATTCAGAAAACTTAGAGTCAGCTTCGCTCCCGATGGAACACCTACCGCTTACGAATATTTGCCGACATTGATTAATTACGGTACCGGAACGACATTCAAAGTTACTTTGAAGGGCAATTCAACTGTAAACGATAATAATGATATCGATCAAGGTTACATGGTAGAGATGAAGATTGATCTTACCAAACTTGGTTACCCCGACGATTTAGGCGACCATCTGATATTTGTAGGTATGGATTTGTTTGACGGCGATAACTTTGCAGATCCATTGGCAAATTACGGCAGTAGAACATGGTGGTTCCGCGAGCACGACGGCGGTCCGGCTACTCCATGGGGTTACTTAGACCCGGCAAAGTTAGTTACCGCTGTTGCACAGGAAACTACAAAGGAATTACCTACCTCAATTAAGTTATACGGCAACTATCCAAATCCGTTTAACCCGGCAACAAAAATCAGATTCGCTTTGCCAGCAGGCGGCGACGTAACTTTGAAGATTTACAACTCCATCGGTCAGGAAGTTGTTTCAGAATTGCTCAGCGCTCTGAATTCCGGCGAGCATGAATATAATTTCAATGCAAGCAATCTGGCATCCGGTGTTTATATCTATAAATTGTTTTACAGAGAAGTAAATACCGGAAATATTTCTGCCAGCGGTACTGGCAAAATGATTCTGATGAAGTAATTGTAATTATAAAGCGGGAAGCGAATAGCTCCCCGCTTTTATGTTGAACAAAAAATAATAGGAGAAAAAATGGGTCGGTTGGATAACTCATCCCGTTTTTCAACGATAAAGATACTGCGTTTTGTTGCTTTCCTAATTGTGTTATGTAGTGAAATCACAATAGCGCAAACATCCGGTAAACTTGCAGGAAGAATTACAGACGATAAGGGAGAACCGATAGTTGGTGCCAACGTTACGGTAGACGGCACTACTATGGGAACTGCATCCGATATTGACGGATATTACACTATAATCAATTTAAGAGCTGGAACATACAAAGTTCGTTACCGGTCAATCGGGTATCAAACAAAAGTTTTTGAGAATGTAAAAATCTCGCCCGATCAGACTGCTCAAATTAATGTTAAACTTGCCGAAGAAGCGATTCAAGGACAAGAAGTAACCGTTGTTGCGCAGAGGCCCATCGTCGAGTTTAATCAAACAAGCTCTGTGGTTTCGGTAAATAAAGAACAAATTAAAGATCTTCCGGTTCAGAGCTTAAATGATATTGTAGGCTTACAGGCTGGTGTTGTTGATGGACACTTTAGAGGCGGAAGAATAGGTGAAGTTCAGTATCAGGTTGACGGCGTTACTGTTAACAATCCGTTCGATAATTCGTCAACTTTGACAATAGACCGTTCAATTCTTGAAGAAGTACAGGTTATCAGCGGTACATTTGATGCAAAATACGGACAGGCAATGTCCGGCGTTGTAAATGCTGTTCTCAGAAGCGGGTCGGATAAATTTGAATACTCCGGCGAAGCTTACGCAGGCGATTATTATACTACCGATACACAAAGGTATCCCTACAATAATAAATACCGTCCGGCTCAGATTCAAAACTTTCAATTAACATTAAGCGGGCCAACTGGAATTCCTAAGACAACTTTCTTTATCAGCGGAAGAAGATATGTTAACGACGGTTATTTTTTTGGTGTAAGAAGATTTTTGCCGACTGATAAAAACAATTTTGAAAAAAAAGAATTTTTTCCCACCGGAGATAATGCATTGGTTCCGATGCAGACAATTCGTCAATGGGATGGTCAATTCAAATTAACAAATAGATCAATTACGAACGTTGAATTGAATTACCAGGCAACTTTGAATTTTGCCGATAAGACATTTTACAATCATGCCTTCAGATTGAATCCCGATGGAATAAAACCAAACAACACGGTTTCTCTTTCACATGGATTTTCTCTTACGCACTCGCTTTCGGAATTCATGTTTTACAAATTGAATTTCCGTCAGAATTACTTTGACTATGAAGATTACAAATACAAAGATCTTTACGATCCGAATTACCTGGCTGCCGGTTGGCCTTTAAGCGATGCCAATTATGAAGATGGTGCAGTTGTTCAAGGAGTCGACCTCGGTCGTTACGTTCAGAAAACTAATACATTAATTGCCAAAGGCGATTTCACATGGCAGGCTACGCGTGTTAATTTTCTTGAAACCGGAATTGAAGCACAATATTCCAACATTACTTTTGGAAGCCCGGGCTATCTGCTTCTTACAAATATTAACGGTGTGGAAACTCTTCAACCGAGAGAAAACGTTCCGCGGGTGCCAAGTGTGCAGACTTATAATCCGCGGCAGTTTGCAGCTTACTTGCAAGATAGAATTGAACTTGGCGATTTGGTTGTGCGCGCCGGATTAAGACTTGAGTATTTCGACCCGAATTCGTTAATACCGTCCGACTTAGCAAATCCGGCAAACTCTATTGTAGGAGCTCCAGCATCCGTTTTGAAAAGAACAACTATTAAAACTGCTTTTGCGCCGCGCCTGGGTCTAAGTTTTCCATTGACAGCAAGCTCGTCGGTTTATTTTTCGTACGGACATTTCTATCAGCTTCCGGGTTTGGGCTTGTTATACAGCAACGCAGATTACTCGCTTCTCGATCAATTGCAGGCTGGCGGAATCAGCTACGGTGTTATGGGTAACCCGGATCTTAAACCGGAATTCACCGTTCAATATGAAGCCGGATACAAACAAGCGATAGGAAATAAATTTGGTGCCGAGATATCGTTCTTCTCTAAAGACATTCGCAATTTGTTAGGAGTTGAATTTATTAGTACGTACACTGCGGCAGAATATCCGAGATTTACAAACGTCGATTTTGGAAGTGTTTACGGATTTACAATTTCCCTTTCACAAAGAAACTTCGGCAACATTTCTACAACACTTAATTATACATTACAGTATGCTCAGGGTAATTCAAGCGATCCGAGGGAAACTGCAAACAGAGCCGCTGCCGGTAAAGATCGGAGGCCGCGAACCATTCCATTTGATTGGGATCAGAGAAATACTTTAAATGGAACTATAGTCTATTTTGAGCCGAACAACTATACTATCAGTGCTATTATTAGATTTGGAAGCGGCAGACCTTACACACCACAGCTTGGAACAGGATTTGGCGCCGATCTTGAAACCAACTCCGGCACAAAATCTGACTACGTATTAGTGGATATTAGAGGAGAGAAATTCTTCGATTTTGAATTTATCAAATTCAGTCTTTACGCTAGAGTATTCAACTTGTTTAACGAGTACTTTGTAAATGGATTTGTTTTCAATTCAACCGGCAGCCCGGATTATACATTAACACCTAACGCAGACAGAGCAGCTTTGTATAATCCTTCCCGTTTTTACGAACCACGCCGGATTGAATTGGGAATTACATTTAGGAGTAAATAAGCATGACCAAACAAAAACCTTTTAACAGCATTTTTACGATGAAGAGAAACTTAGAATTGAAGATTCTAATCTTTACAATTTTCTCTTTAACATGTTCAAACATTTTTGCGCAGAATTTTTTGCCGGTTACTCCGCCGGACCAAAGAGGCAGAATTGATCAGGAAAGAATGGGCACACACGATGCAAATAAAATTCGAACCATATTTTATAATTTCGGAATGGTTGGCGACTATCCGCCGGACCCTCTTAGAGTTGATCTCAGCGTATTTCACTCGATGGAAATTCCGAAAGGTTCGGGTGAAAACTACAGCGACGGTACAACTCCGTTTGTACTTGCAAAGGTCAATCAAATCTCCGGCAGCCCCGCTTACATTATGCTTACAGGTTACAGAGAAAGACAGGGTACAAGTCCTTATACAAATAAAACAATGCGCTTCGAACCACGCCCGGGATATTTTCAAGTTAATCCCGATATAAACAAAGGGCGAAGCGTAGCAATGAGTAACGATTCGAGAACGTGGCCCGATACATGGATAGATAAAGTAAATGATGTTAACGACCCCGGCTGGCCGGGATCCTGGAATGGCTACTTTGGTAAAGCGCCTAAAGCAGATCAGGAAAGTTTTGTCGTTTACGATGATCAATATTATGACGCGTGGAATTTTTACCCCGATTTAAGGGATCAGACAAGAAGAGGATTTGGATTGAAAGTTGAACAAAGGGGGTTTCAATGGTCTAACATTCAATCCGAATACGTCATCTTCTTCCATTATGATATTGCGAACGAAAGCACAACAAAGTATGATAACAATATAATCTTCGGATTGTACATGGACTCCGGGGTCGGCGGCTCGCAAATAGGAATCGACGGCATTCCTGAATCCGATGACGATAATGCGTTCTTCGATAAATCTTCCGGGCTTAATTTAGTTTATACGTGGGATAAATTCGGTCACGGATTTATCGGCAACACCGGTTATTTGGGTTATTCATATATGGAAACACCGGGTAACGCAACAAATGGTAAAGACGATGATGATGATGGAATTACAGATGAAAGCCGCGACAGCGGTGCCGGTCAACATATTGTAGGTCAGGATGCTATTCGGGCTTATGTTCAAAGTAACTACAACATGGCTAAGTTCGAAGCATTTTACACCAAACTGGAAAAACGTCCTGCATTCATTCAAGGTTCATGGTGGACGGGCGATGAAGACATGGATTGGGTTGCCGAATTTAATGATACCGGCGCAGATGGAGTTTTTGGAACGAATGATGCCGGAGAAAAAGATGGTATTCCTACAAGAGGTGAAACGAACTTTGATAAAACCGATATAGATGAATCGGATCAAATTGGTTTGACCGGATTTAAGATGAACAGAATTCGCGCCGGTGCAGGTAATCCATCTACGCAAGTCGATCAAATTGTTTTCTTTGATGATGGTAAGGGGTGGCCGAAACATCTTTACAATCTATTTACAAATCCAGATAGCGCATACGACAAACCGGTTGCATTGAATTATAACATTGCTTTCTTGTTTGCATCAGGACCATTTGTATTGAATACAGGTAAAACGGAAAGATTTTCTCTTGCACTTGGTTTCGGCAAAGATTTGAGAGAACTGAGTAATACAAATAGACTTGTACTTCAAATCTACAAAGCAAATTATCAGTTTGCTATTCCGCCGCCGATGCCGACATTATATGCAACTGCAAGCAATCGTTCGGTAACATTAACATGGGATGACGTAGCAGAGCGGGCTTACGACCCGATAACTAACAAAAACGACTTTGAAGGTTACAGAATCTATCGCAGCACAGATCCAACGTTTCTCGATCCTCAAATTATTGTCTCTGCAACAGGATCCGAACCGATTGGCAACGGAAAACCTTTAGCTCAATTTGATTTGAAAAACGGTATTACAGGTTTTTCTAAAACAACTGTTGGCGGCATTGCATATTTCCTGGGAGACGATACCGGATTGACTCACACTTACACAGATAATACTGTTGTCAACGGGCAAACTTATTACTATGCCGTTACCGCTTATAATACCGGCGCCGATTCAGTTTATATTTATCCATCGGAAAATCCGATATCTGTCAGCGTTACACTTAGAGGTGGAACTATTCTTCCAAAGAACATTGTGCAGGTGGTTCCAAATCCTCCTGTAACCGGATACACGCCTGCATCTACTATGGACCTTGCACACTCACTGGGCAACGGTACCGGAACTGTTAGTGTCGAAGTGAAGAACCCTAATCTGGTTCCTGAAAATCATTTGTTTGAAGTCAGTTTTAAGAGTCCGAACGACAGCGTTAGAGCTGTTTACTATCGTTTGGTCGATTTGAGTACGAAAGATACTCTCTTCTACTTTGGAAATGATTTTGACGGAGGTGGTGTGGGTCCGGTCGGATCAGGAATCCTGCCGGTCATCTCAACATTGAAAACCGTTCAGATCGATTCTGCCAATACCGGATTTTCTTCTTCAAGCAAAACAAATGTGAAGTATAAGATTCGTTATGCACCGTCTTTGCCTATTTCACAAAAGCGTCCCGGCTTTGCCAACGATTTAGACATTATTTACAGTTCTACTTATCAGGATACTTCGGTAGTTGGAATCGGCGCTCCGGCGCGACCGACATACTTTAAAGTGATAGCAAAAACTGATGCTGGCGATCTGAAGTTAAAATTCCGTTTTAGAAATGTCAAAGCTACCGGTATCTTAAGCGATGCAGGAGATTACATTGAGATTCTAACCTACGATACAAAATCATCGAGCTATTTGCCAACATGGAGGGTGGAACCGGATGTGGTTACAGGTCAAACTTATACTCCGCCCTCTGCAGGCGATGTTTACAAGCTTAAACTTTTGTATCCATATTCTCCGAAGGATAAATTTACTTTTCGCTCTAAAGCCCAATTTGTCGATCTTGCAAAATCGAAAACTGATTTCAACCAGAATCCGTATGTAGTTCCGAATCCGTATGTGGCAGCGGCAACTTTCGAACCGCAAAGATTTGCAGTATCCGGCAGAGGCGAAAGAAAAATTGAATTTAGAAATCTACCGGCAAATTCCGTCGTCAGAATTTATACGGTAGCCGGAGAGCTTGTACAAACACTTTATCACGATGGCAATATTAATAATGGGGTTGTGGCGTGGGATTTACGCAATAAAGACCAGCTGGAAGTTGCACCGGGTCTCTATATTTATCATGTAGACGGCGGTTCGGTGGGTACTTATGTTGGAAAATTCGCCATCATTAAATAGGGCATGGTGGATAATATGATCAAAAAAAGAATATACCCCGTTATTAAATTCGCTTCGGTTGTTTTAACTGCTATAATATTTACTTCTTCGGTTTATGCGCAAAGTAAAACAGGTACAACAATCGGACAGTTTTTGAAAATTGAACCTAGTGCACACGCTGTTGCTCTCGGCAATGCCGGAGTTTCATTATCGGGGGAAGCATCGTACATTTATTATAATCCCGCAAGTCTCGGGCGATTAAGCGGCACCGATGTTCAATTTACTTATAACAAATGGCTTGCGGATATTAGTTACAACTACGCAGCCGCTGCCGTAAATTTTGAAAACATCGGTACGCTCTCGTTGATTATTACATCGCTAAACTCGGGCGAGATCGATGTTCGCACGGTCGATAATCCTTTAGGTACCGGCGAAAAATATTCCGTTTCGAATATTGCCCTTGGTCTCGGTTATGGAATCATGTTAACTGACCGTGTTTCGGTAGGTCTTCAATTGAATTACATAAATGAAACCATCTGGCACAGCAGTTTAACTTCTTTCGGAATGAACTTCGGTGTGCAATACCAATTGATGGAAGGCGGATTAACGATTGGTGCATCCGTTTCAAATTTTGGAACTAAAGCAAAGTACAATGGAAGAGATACGTATATCAATTACACCTTTGATCCGACGGTTCACGGATACAACAATGCCCTTCCAGCAGAATTGAGAACCGAAGAGTATGCGCTACCAACAATCTTCCGTGCCGGAGTTTCGTATCCAGTTGATTTCGGCAGTTCATACAAACTTCTTCTTGCTATCGATGCTGTTCGTCCAAACGATAATAGTGAAAGTCTAAATCTTGGAGGCGAGTTCGATCTTCTAAATCTGCTTTCAATTCGCGGCGGCTACAGAAATTTATTCCTGCCCAACTCCGAGGGTGGACTTGTTCTGGGTGCAGGCATCAAAACTGAAATTGCCGGAACATTCAAACTCCGTTTCGATTATGCATGGGCAGACTACGGAAGACTTCAAGAAGCACATCGTGTAACAGTAAGCATTGGTATGAAATAAATATGAAAAGAAAAATTTTCCTATTGCTGTATTTCATTGTGCCTCTAGCAATAAGCTGCCAACCTGAAAAGGCTGGCAGCCCTGCTATTGATGGTATTCCTTATAAACTTACCTCGAAGCAGAAGGAATTTCTGGATACGCTTCAATACAAATCGTTTTTATATTTTATCAATGAGATCAATCCCGAAAATGGAATGGTAAAAGACCGGTCTCAAAGAGGATCTCCCGCATCAATGGCTGCTGTTGCTTTTGCTCTTCCTATTTGGGCAATCGGTTCGGAAAAAGGCTGGATCGGAAGAGAACAAGCAAGCGGTTATACGCTGGCATTACTGAATTTCTTGTGGAACTCCAATCAAAGCCTCGATCCATTAGCCACGGGATACAAAGGTTTTTACTATCATTTTATCGATATGAAAACCGGAAAGCGGTTTTGGAATAGCGAACTTTCATCTATCGATTCCGGTCTATTATACTGCGGAATAATTTTTGCAAGGCAATACTATCAAAACGATAACGAAAAAGAAAAACAGATTCGCAAACTCTCCGGTAAACTTTTGGATCGTGTCGATTGGGCGTTCTTTACAAAGCCCGATTCCGGGAAATACGCAAATACAATTTCTTTAGGTTGGAAAGAAGATGAAGGATTTAATTCTTTAGGTTGGTGGGGTTACACCGAAGCATTGTTCCTATATATTATTGCCGCCGGCATGAACGCACCCGATGTTGAAAAAGGTTACGATACCTGGCTTAGCTTTTACAAATGGAGAGAACCTTACAAAGGTTTGGGACACGTTACATTTCCGGCATTGTTTGTTCATCAATTCTCGTTGATGTTTCTGGATATGCGTAGTATGGTCGATAAGTACATGTTGAAAAAAGGGATCAGCTATTTCGAGAATTCACGGCGTGCAACTTATGTTCAACGCGAATATGCAATTCAAAATCCGGATAAATGGATAGGGTACGATTCGTTGATATGGGGTTTGAGCGCATGCGATGGCCCCAGCGATAAATACAATTTTAACGGCAGAAAATTTTGGGGTTATTCTGCTCGCGGTACTTCGGGACCGGATTCTACATTCGACGATGGAACAATTGCACCTTACGCTGCGGCTTCATCTGTTCCTTTCGCGCCGGAAATTTGTATTCCTGCTATTATGTACATGTATGAAAAATATGGAACGAAAGGACTTTGGGGAAAATACGGTTTTGTGGATTCATTCAACCCGACCTTAAACTGGTACAACATGGATTACCTCGGTTTGGACGAAGGTCCGATTGTATTAATGATCGAAAATTTTTACAACGGATTTGTGTGGAAATATTTTATGAGGGATTCGATTGTTCAAAAAGGATTAAATCGATTAGGATTTCAAAAAATTGATAAGCAACAAATCGTTCGATGAAAAAGATCATTTTACTATTTCTTTGTATCGCAGTTTTAAAAGCCCAACCGAAACTTCTTGATGATTTTAACTCGTCTGCCGGATGGAAAAATTTTGCTTCAGAGGGCGTTACAATAAAAACGTCGATTGTAGATGGCTTGCACGGCAAGGCAATAAAACTCGAGTACAACTTCACCAAAGGCTCCGGTCATGCCGGCATTCAAAAAATTATTCCGATTAATTTGCCTGCAAACTATCAGTTCACTTTTTATTTGAAAGCAGAATCGCCGAACAACAATCTGGAATTCAAACTGCTGGATAAATCCGGCGAAAATGTTTGGTGGTTGAATCAAAAAAATTTTGAATTCCCGAAGCAGTGGAAAAAAATCAGTCTTAAGAAACGGCATATTAGTTTTGCCTGGGGACCGGCATCGGATCATAATTTGAAAAACATAGATAAAATTGAATTCACAATTTCATCTTACAACGGCGGTAAAGGAACGGTTTATGTGGACGAACTCAATTTTGAACCGTTGCCGGAAACTAATCCCGATCCACCGAAACCTGTTATTACCGTTACATCGTCAGATGAAAACCATAATCTAAAATTTTTGACGGATAACAATTTGCTAACAAAATGGCATAGCACAAATAACGGCAAACAGGAAATCACTTTCGATTTCAAGGGAAGAAGAGAATACGGTGGACTTAAAATTTTGTGGGACGAAAAGGATTTTGCCGGAAAGTTTAGTGTCTTGGTCTCGAACGATGGCAATAATTGGGAGAAATCTTATAGTGTCGATAACTGCCGCGGCGGGCTATCTTACGTCCGGCTTAACGAGTTTGAATCTTCTTACTTGAAACTTGAACTTGAGAAAAGTTCATCGGGAAAAGGATTCGGAATTAAAGAAGTCGAAATAAAAAATGTTGATTGGTCGGAAGACATCAACAAGTTTTTTATAAACATTGCGAAAGATTTTCCACGCGGATATTTTCCCCGCTATTTTTACGAAGAAGCTTCTTACTGGACTATCGTTGGAGTAAACGCTGATGCGAAGGAAGCGTTGATAAACGAAGATGGAATGATTGAAGTTGACAAACAGCAATTCTCTCTGGAACCATTTTTGTTTTACGACGGCAAACTGAGAACATGGAACGACTCGGAGAATACCCAGCGTTTGGAAAATAATTATTTACCGATTCCGGTGGTTACGCGTTGCGGTAATGTACGGTTGGACGTAAAATCCTTTGCCGATGGCAGCGCGAACAAATCGTCTGTTCTTTATATCGAGTACAAAATCAAAAACACCGGCAAAGAAAACAAATCGGGAAATTTTTTTGTCGCAGTTCGTCCGTTTCAGACTAATCCTTATTATCAATGGTTAAACATTACCGGCGGTGTAGCAAAAATTAATTCCATTGAATACTTACAAAATGCTGTTAAGATTAACGGCAACAAATTTGTTCATGTTTTAACCCCCATTTCAGGTTTCGGCGCTTCACAATTTGATGAAGGTGACATAACGAGTTTTATTTCGCAAGGCAAACTTCCCGAATTCAGATCCGCGAAGGATACAATCGGATTTGCATCTGCGGCAATGAAATTCAGTTTCAATTTAAAACCGGATGAAGAAAAAAAAATCTTGCTTGCCGTTCCGTTTTATAAAAATAATACGGGAGATTTCAAACCTGCCGGTCAAACAGAAAATAAAAAACAGTTTGAAGAGAAGTTTGCAAAGGCGAAAAAATTTTGGATGGATAAAGTTAATAATGTAAAGTTTAATCTACCCAGATCCGCCGATCGGATAATTAACACACTGCGTTCTAATCTTGCATATATTTTAATAAACCGGGACGATGCCGGCATACAGCCCGGTTCGCGCTCTTACGAACGGTCGTGGATTCGCGACGGCTCTCTGACCTCGTCGGCATTGCTGAAAAATGGAATTCAAAAAGAGGTGAAAGAATTTATTAATTGGTATTCTGTCAATCAATTTGAGAACGGAAAAGTGCCCTGTGTTGTCGATCGCCGCGGACCCGATCCGGTCCCTGAGAACGACAGCAACGGCGAGTTCATCTTTCTTATCAAACAATATTTTAATTTTACGCACGATACTACATTTCTGAAATCAAAATATGAGAATGTAAAAGATGCCGTTAAGTATATAGAATACATGATCTCGCAGAGGACAACGGATTTTTACAAAACCGGGAACGACAGCATCAAATTGAATTACGGCTTGGTGCCGGAATCAATTTCTCACGAAGGTTATTCCGATAAACCGCGTCATTCTTATTGGGATAACTTCTGGACTCTGAAAGGTTTGAAGGATGCAACCGATATTGCTGCTCTGCTCAACAATAAAAATGACGAAGAGAAATTTGCAACTGTACGGGATGAGTTTAAGAAAAATTTATACAATTCGATTGATCTTACTGTGAAGTACAAAAAAATTGATTATATACCCGGCTGCACGGAACTTGGAGATTTTGACGCTACATCAACTACAATTGCTCTTTATCCATGCAACGAATTTAATAATGTTCCAAAGCAGCTTTTGCGTAATACATTTGACAAGTATTACAACTATTTTGAAAACAGAATAAACCCTAAAACAAAGTGGATAAACTTTACTCCTTACGAAGTGAGAACAATCGGTTCGTTTATATTTATGGATGAAATTGACCGCGCACACGAAGCGATCGATTTCTTTTTGAAAAGTCAAAAGCCGCAGCTCTGGAATCAATGGGCAGAAGTGGTTTGGAAAGACAGAAGGTATCCGGGTTACATAGGCGATATGCCGCATACGTGGGTCGGCTCGGATTTTATTAATGCAATACGCACGTTGTTTGTTTATGAAAATGATTACGACAGTTCTCTTGTGGTTGGTGCGGGACTTTATGAAAGCTGGATTGACGCGCCGCGCGGAATGTCGGTTGAACATTTGCCGACTTACTACGGCGGGCTTTCATACTCGGTTAATAAGGAAAACTCTGCTTACACCATTAAACTGTACGGCAATTTGAAACTGCCCGGCGGCGGAATTATTTTGAAAAACTTCAACCGGAAAAAGCTTCCGAAAAATGTGAGCATAAACGGAAAAAGTATTTTCGATTTCACAAACGATAGAATTGTTGTCAAAGATTTTCCGGCAACGGTTTTAGTTCATTATTGATCCAATAGATTGCTGTGCCGGTGAAGAATGCTTAGCTATTATTAATAACAGAGGCTACGCAAGGTTTGGGCTTAACAAACGAATTCTTGTTGTTTGAGGAAAAATAATTGTTTTACAGTTATATTTTTTCATCGTAGATCAAACCTCGTGTAAGGTGAGTTAATAATTTTGTTTTCATCCTATTCGGAAACGGAATACAGGAACATGAGCTTTACTACAACAAAAAATTATTTCATAAAAAATGGGAAACCTTTCTTTGTAATTTCCGGAGAGATTCATTACTTCAGAATCGATCATAGTCTTTGGGAGAAGCATCTTCGATTGCTTAAACAATCGGGTGCTAATACAACATCGACATATATACCGTGGGACTGGCACGAGTACGAGGAAAATAAATTCGATTTTACGGGGGAAACTAATCCGGAAAGAAATATTGTTAAGTACATACAGATGTGCAAAAAAGCGGGATTGGATCTCATTGTGAAGCCCGGGCCATATATTCTTGCCGAATATGAATCGCATGGTCTCCCCGGCTGGCTTCTGACAAAATGTAGCAAGAATGCGCATTCGATTGACGAAAATGGAAATGTAATCTCGCCCGATCTTATGTCGTATATGTCCGAAGAATTTCTTCACTATACTTTTCTCTGGTATGATAAAATTATGCCGATCATATCGAAGTATCAGAATAGTAATGGCGGACCGGTTACAATGTTGCAGGTGTGCAACGAGGTCGGTGTGTTCCAATGGCTATCCGGCAAAATCGATTACAATGACTCGGTGATTAATCTCTACAAAGAATTTCTGATGAAAAAATATCAAACTATTGAAAGCATGAACAACATTTATGGAACAGAATATTTGTCGTTTGATAAAGTTATAGCTCCAAAGGGAAAAATTGGAAACAGGCAGAGTTACCGTGCGTATTACGACTTTCATCTTTTCTACAGACATTTCTACGCTTTGTATCTTGATAAACTGATACAGAAGATCAGGAGCTTTAACATTGATTTGCAGCTTACACATAACATTCCCGGCTGGATTTACGGCAATGCAGCCGAGCTGCCAATGCTTATAAGTACATATGAAGAAATAATGAGAACACGTTCCGACATAGTTTTCGGGCTGGATCACATTCCGGAATTTGTTTCTTTTAGAAATGCACATTCGGATCTTGCATGTAATAAAATTCTGGAATCTATGCAGACGTATGGACCTGTTTGGGCTGCAGAGTTTCAGGCAGGAACGCGGGAACATCATGCTAAGAGCGATGCAAATGATCTGGAAACATTTTATTACGCCTCGCTTGCTCATGGTTTGAAAAGCTTCAATTACTATATGTTCTCGCAGGGAATAAATCCAAAAGGAAAAGGTTTTTTTGGTAAGACATTTTATTTTCAGACACCGCTTGACTACAAAGCAACAAAATCTCCTCTCTACGATTCAATAAAGAAAATCGATAGATTCATTAACCGTGAAAAAGATAATCTTTTGCTAAGTAAGACTAAAGCAAGTATCTGCGCTGGACTTTATAAACCGTATTTCTACACAGAACTTACTTCATCACAATTGATAAAGGAAAAAAAACTGGACGTCGAAAAGTTAGGGCTTTCGCTCGATCCGCGGTTCGTTCGTGAAAAAATTTTTTTCAATGGACTTCTGCGCGGACTTCAAACACTAAACTTTAATTATGATATCTGCGATCTAGAAAATAGCAGCGTTGAAAATCTGCTAAAGTACAAACAGCTGTGGGTGATAACTACAGAATTTATGGATAGCGACACTCAGAGGTTTCTTGTCTCATACGTAAAAAAAGGCGGGCATCTTGTAATGTATCCGGCACTACCGACATTAGATTTATACCTTAATCCATCCACTATTCTCAGAGATGAATTTAAAATTCCATTCACAAAGTCAATTAGTCCAAATAAGGTTGATGCTTTCGGCATAGAAGATGTCTTTACAATGTTCGTAGAAAAACAAATTTTTCGAACGATAGACCGCAGTGTGGAAATAGTTGCTCGAACTGCAACGGGTGAAGCGTGCGGAATTCGTAAGAAATTTTACAAAGGGACAATTACAATACTTGGATTTGCATTTGGTTATGAGAGCGACGAGCACCTGCACCTTTTAGAAAAAATTGTTTCTTATAATAATATTAGAAGGCAAACAAATGTTTCCGATCCCGATATTCAATTTGTAATTCGCGAAGGAAAAAAATATTCTTATTTATTTTTGTTAAACTATCACAATAAAAAAAGTACGTTTACTGCAGGTTCCAGAAAATTTACTCTAAATCCATTTACCTGCAAAGTTACTAGATTGGAAAAACGGTAAGAACTAGATCATGAAAAAAATAATTCTGTTTATCATTCTTGTTACAGGTAATCTTAGTGCTCAAACGCAGCCGGCTAAGCCGACCGGCTTTAAAGGGATTGGCTACGAACTTCATATCGATTTGATATGGAGTGCCAACACCGAGACCACCATAACGACTTACAAAATTTATAAGTGGGACGATGCATCTTCGTCGTACGTGTCTTATGCTCTGGTGCCTAAAACTCTTACGTACCAATCAATCTGGATAGGCGAAACGGGATTGACTTTCAAATTCAAACTTAGCGCTGTCGACCAATCCGGACTTGAATCGCCGTTATCTGATTCTGTTGTTGTTACAACACACACAATGACCGACGATGAATTTCTCGATATGGTTCAACGTGCAACGTTCAGATATTTTTGGGATTATGGCGATCCTAATTCCGGTCTTGCACGTGAACGATATGATGGCGGCAGAGATCTCACAAATACAATTGGCGGCTCTGGATTTGGCGTTATGGCAATAGTTGTAGGAATAGAAAGAAATTTTATCACGCGCGGTGAAGGCATTCAGCGTATGCTGAGGATACTAAATTTTCTTGCAAACACAGCTCAAAAATTTTATGGCGCATTTCCGCATTGGCTTAACGGTTCAAACGGTCAAGTTGTTAAATTTGGAGTACAGGACGGCGGGGATATTGTGGAAACTTCTTTCATGATTGAAGGACTTCTTGTTGCAAAACAGTATTTTAATCGTAATACGATAGATGAAAAACAGATAGTTAGTTTGATAGATCAGATTTACAACGGCATCGATTGGAATTTTTATAAAAACAATTCAACAACGCTCAAGTGGAACTGGTCGCCAACCATGGGTTTCAATTTTGGAGATGCTATAGCAGTACGCGGCTGGAACGAAACCTTAATTACTTATCTTGTTGCAATAGCTGCGCCAGGCAATGCTATCCAGGCAGATCTTTACGCACAGGGTTGGGCAGATAACGGTTCCATTGTTAACGGATCGATTATGTACGGAAGAAAAATTTATGTAGGCAGTTCTTACGGCGGACCGCTGTTCTTCTCTCATTATTCATTTATGGGTTTCGACCCGCGAGGATTGAAAGATTCTTTTGGAACAAACTATTTTTTGCAAGGAAGAAATGCAACTTTAGTGCATAGAGAATACGCGATTCGTGGATTGGGATTTCCAAACTACAATGCTAACGTTTGGGGATTAACAGCAAGCTACGATATTCCGGGTGTGGAATACAACTCGCATGCACCAAATGAATTTGACGATGGAACAATTGCACCGACTGCGAGTTTGTCATCAATGCCTTATACTCCTACCGAATCGATTGCGGCAATGAAATATTTGTACAGAACTTATAAAGATAAACTTTGGGGTAGGTTTGGATTTTACGATGCGTTTAACACAACGTACTCATCAAAAAGCGGCAATACGTGGAATAGAGGTGAATGGTTTAGCAATGGTTATCTTGCAATTGATGAAGGACCGATTATTAACATGATTGAAAATTACCGCTCGCAGCTTTTGTGGAATCTCTTCATGAGTAATCCCGAAATTCAATCGGCATTGGATCGGATGGGATTTGTTCGGGATTTAACCTCGGTTAAAAATGCTTCGAAGCTGCCGGATGATTTTGTATTGAATGGAAATTATCCTAATCCGTTTAATTCCGGCACTGTAATTAATTTTATTGTTCCAAAGACGGAAAGAGTTTCTGTTGTTGTTTATAATTTGCTCGGTCAAAAAATTAAGTCTTTGTTTGACGAAGAAGCCTTGCCCGGCGAAAAATCTGTAAGCTGGAACGGGAATAATGAATCCGGCGATTCAGTCTCATCCGGAGTTTATATTTATAGAATCAGCGCCGGCGGTAAATTTTATTCCGGCAAAATGATATTGCAGAAATAACAATGAAATTTTTTATCAAAATATTTTTTTATTTCTGTCTTCTTGCTTCTGTCTTCTTATTTCAAAATTGTTCCGGGCAGGAAGATAAAACCATTACGCTCAACTTTTGGGCAATGGGAGTTGAAGGTGAAACAGTTTCCAGACTTATTCCGGAATTTGAAAAGCAGAATTCAGGCATAAAAATAAAAGTGCTTCAGATTGCCTGGGTAGCTGCGCACGAAAAATTGATTACCGCATTTGCAAGTGAAACTTTACCCGATATATTTCAACTTGGCAATACATGGATACCGGAATTTCAATCTTTGAATTCGATTGAACCGTTGAATACTTTAATCAAAAATTCATCTGTCGTTCATGCTGATAATTACTTTCCTGGAATCTGGGAGACGAATATTATAGACACTACTGTTTACGGAATACCATGGTATGTTGATACGCGCGTTTTGTTTTACCGGAAAGATATTCTTGCAGAAGCTGGATATAAGAATCCACCGCGTACATGGGCAGAACTTTATGATGTGTCGAAAAAAATTAAACAGAAGTTGAACCGTTATTCATTTTTCATTCCGACAAACGAGTGGCTGCCTTTTGTCCTGTTCGGAATTCAAAATGGTTCAATGTTGCTGAAGGATTACAATTCCTACGGTGACTTTTCCGGCAAAGAATTCAGCGGTGCAGTCGAATATCTTGCAAAGTTTTATCGTGAAGGGCTGGCACCGATCGACATGCAGCAGGTGATGAATGTTTATCAGGCATTCGGAGAAGGTTTTTTCTCGATGTACATTACCGGTCCATGGAACGTTACCGAGTTTCAGAAACGGTTGCCCGCCGATGTACAAAACAAATGGATGACGGCTCCGCTGCCTTCACCGGGCAATGATTATCCGGGTTACTCGCTTGCGGGCGGCTCGAGCCTTGTCTTGAATATTAAATCCGAACATAAAACCGCAGCATGGAAGTTTATCGAATTTTTATCGGGAGCTAAAACCCAGCTGCAATTTTATAAATTGGTGTCATCTCTTCCAGCCGTAAAAGAAGTGTGGAATGATTCCGAGTTTGTTTATAATCCTTACATGAAAGCGTTTTATGAACAATTGCATAAAACAAAACCAACCCCCAAAATACCGGAGTGGGAACAAATAGTTTTTTCAAAAGTTCAGCAGCAGTTTGCAGAAGTTATTGCCCGAACAAAACAACCTCTTAATCAAGCTCTTAAACAATTAGACGGCGATGTTAACAGCGTTCTTGAAAAACGCCGCTGGATGCTTGCAAGAAGCCAGCACTAAAAATATGCAGACAAAAACAAAATTAAGCGCGCTCCTTTTATTTCTTGGCCCGGCACTCGGTGTAATATTGGTTTTCTTTTTCGTTCCGGTTATAGTTGCTTTCACAATGAGCTTTACGGATTACGATATTTATTCGCTCGGTAATTACAGCTATTTGCGTTTTGTCGGTTTCAAAAATTATTCAACATTACTTTCCGATCCGCTGTTCTGGACGGCGCTGAAGAATACATTTTATTTTGTTCTTGTAGGCGGACCGTTATCGGTTGCTACTTCGCTCGGTGCGGCAATTCTGCTCAATTCTAAATATATAAAGCACAAAGGAATTTTCAGACTGGTTTATTTTTTGCCCGTGGTAACCACGCTTGTTGCTGTGTCGATTGTATGGCGTTATTTTTATCACCCGCGTTTCGGCTTGCTGAATTATATTTTGAGTTTAGCAGGAATCGGTAAAATCGATTGGCTTGGTGACCCGGTATTTTCTATGCCGGCAATAATTCTTTTGGCTGTGTGGAAAAATTTTGGCTACAACATGATAATTTTTATTGCCGGACTACAGAATATTCCGGTCGAACTTTATGAAGCGGCAAGCATCGAAGGTGCTTCTGGGTGGAAACAGTTTGTTCACATTACAATTCCCCAGCTCGCGCCAACAACATTGTTCATAAGTTTGATAACAATGATTGGCTACTTCCAGCTGTTTGCAGAGCCGTACGTCATGACTCAAGGCGGCCCGCTTAACAGCACGCTCAGCATTGTGCTTTACATGTATCAGGAAGGATTCAGGTGGTGGAACATCGGATACTCAACCGCAATTGCATTCATGCTCTTTTTTATAATAATGATCGGCACGATTATTCAATTTAAACTTCAGAAAGAGGGGGAAGTCTGAAATGAAAAAATATATTGTAATATTTATTGCTCTTTTTATAGGTGTGATAACATTTCTTCCGTTCTTATGGATGATCGCGGCTTCGTTTATGCCTGGCGGTGCGGCAAATACTTACCCGCCAAAATTATTGCCGGACAAATTCGATTTTTCGCACTATGCAACTTTGTTCACGAGGTTAAATCTCACAAAATATTTACTGAATAGTTTGGTAATTTCGGTGGGAGTTACGTTTTTTTCGCTTTTGTTAAACTCGATGGCAGGTTATGCATTTGCAAAATTCCGGTTCGAAAGAAAAAAAGGCTTGTTCAAATTCTTGCTGAGCTCGCTAATTATTCCGGCTCAGGTTACAATGCTTCCCCTTTTTTTGATCTTGAAAAATCTTGGTCTGATCAACACATACTGGGCAATTCTGATTCCTGGTACGGCAAGTATATTTGGAATATTCTTGATACGCCAATATGCTTTTTCAATTCCGGATAGTTTGATTGAAGCGGCAAAAATGGATGGCGCAACAGAAGTGCAAATTTACATTCGCGTAATTCTTCCGCTTTGTAAACCAATACTTGTAACTCTCGGATTGTTTACATTTATGGGAACATGGAACGACTTTCTCTGGCCGTTAATTGTAATGACCGACGCAAACATGTATACGATGCCGGTTGCATTGGCAAACTTGATGAGCGAACATGTACAGGATACCGAATTGATGATGGCAGGGTCGGTCATAACAATTATTCCGGTGCTAGTTGTATTTTTGGCTTTACAAAAATATTATATCAAAGGAATAATGATGGGAAGCGTTAAAGGATGAAAATTATTCCCAGATTCTCTGCTATCGTATTAATTTCTGCTGTTGTTTGTTTTGCTCAAGATAATACCAAAACCGTTGCGCGTGTCGGAAGTGAAAATATTTCTGCGGAAGAATTCAAGTTTCGTTATGAGTTCATGCCGCATTTTACCGATCAACAAGAAGAAGCCGATTCATCCAAAAGAAAATTTTTGTATTCGCTTATTGCAGAAAAACTCTGGGCTGCTCAAGCTCAAAAAGAAGGATTGGATACTACCGAGAATGTTCGCTACTCGATGAATTCGCTCGAAGATTTGTTGCTGAGGGATGAACTCTACCGTAAAGTTGTTATGAATAATGTAAGAATTACAGCAGAGGAGTTGAAAAGCGGTCTTCAGAAATTCAACATGCTTTTGAGCGTTCGTATGATAGCTTCGACGGATTCGTCAGAGGTTTTTAAACTTTATTCATCAATTAAAAAATCGGCAGATTTTGATTCGTTGCTTCAGAAACGCCCCGAGTACTGGAAACAAATTGAACCTTACAAAATTACTTTTTGCGATTTGGAAGATGAGCATCTCGAATCGGAAATTTATAAACTCCAAGAAGGCAGGCTAACCAAACCGGTTAAAACTAAAAAAGGCTGGATAATAGCTAAACTTATCAAGCGTGAAGATAATCCCCGCAACACCGAAAAAATCGATGTTCGTAAAAATATTGTTTCATATAAAATTACTCAAAGAAAATCCGAGATTCTTTCCGGAATCTTTTTAGACAAAATTCTTGGCGGAATGCAGGTGAACGTTGATTACGGTCTATTTAGTTCTCTTGCTACAGGAATTCAAAAAATTCTTGAACAGCAGCGCACAGCGGCTTCAGATTCCGCAAAGGAATATGAAATTGATGAAGAGACAACCTACGGGCTGTTAAATTTGTTCGACAAAAAAGATTTGTACTCAAAGTTTGTACAACTCCCAATCAAAAATTCGTCGTTAAAATCATTTATCTACTATTTTTCGCACCAGCATTTGAAGTTTAGTTCTACCGATCTGAATTCTATAATTCCTGAATTGCACAAACAGGTGCGCAGTTTTATCGAACATGAAGTTCTTGCCAATGAAGCAAGAAAAGAAGGATTGGAAAGTTTACCAACACTGAAAGCAGATTTATCGCGCTGGCAGCAGAATTATCTTGCCGGGCTGGCTTTGGATAGAGAAATGAGATCGGTTAAGGTAAGTGATGAAGAGATACAAAATTTCTACAAGCAAAAATATCATGTATTGTTGCCTACTCCTCAAGCAAATGTTCTGGAAATTGTAAACAAGGATCCCGAAGTGATTGAAACTGTTTTTAAACAGCTTGAGAAGGGTGTAGATTTCCGCCTGCTTGCTAAAAAATATACGCAGCGAATGTATACAAAAAAGAATGGAGGCGAACTAGGCTGGTTCTCCATTCATGAAACCGGGGAAATCGGGAAGGTAGCTTCTAAAATGAAAATCGGACAGGTTTACGGACCGATAAAAGTTCCTGAAGGGTATTCCATAATTAAATTAATTGGTAAAAGAATTCTGAAAGACACTTCAGCAGTAAAATTTGATGAAGTGAAGGAATCGATAAAAACGCAGCTGAGCTTAAAAAAATTTGACTGGAAAGTAGAAACGAAAACTATAAAACTCGCAGAAGAATTCGGAATCTATATCGATGAAAAAGTTTACTTAAACACCGAAGTGCTGCCGACGAAAATGTTTACAATGCGTTATTTAGGATTCGGAGGAAAAATGGCGGCTCTGCCTTTAACCGTTCCGTTGTACAATTGGTATAATCAATATCGAAAAGACAAATCCAGCTTACACTAAAAGTTAATAGCCGAGGAGAGAAAATGGCTGAAGTAAAGCTTGTTAACGTTTCAAAAATTTACGAAGAAAAGAATAAAGCGGTCGGTAACATCAATCTTGAAATTAAAGATAAGGAATTTGTTGTGCTTGTCGGACCATCCGGCTGCGGCAAATCTACTACTTTGAGAATGATTGCCGGACTGGAAGAAATTTCGGAAGGAGAAATTTTTATTGACGGAGCAAAAGTCAATAATGTTCCTCCTAAAGAGAGAGACATAGCAATGGTCTTTCAAAATTATGCGCTGTACCCTCACATGAATGTGTTCGAGAATATGGCATTTGGACTAAAGCTTAGAAAGTTTGACAGGAGCGAAATAAAAGAGCGTGTGCATTATGCCGCGAAAATTCTTGATATAGAACATTTGCTTGAACGGAAACCGAAACAACTTTCCGGCGGCCAGCGTCAGCGGGTTGCGGTTGGCAGAGCTATTGTTCGTAAACCGAAAGTTTTTTTGTTTGATGAACCGTTAAGCAATCTCGATGCAAAGCTGCGCGTGCAAATGAGATCGGAAATTGCGCAGCTGCACAAACGTCTTCAGACTACAATTGTTTATGTTACACACGATCAAGTTGAAGCAATGACAATGGGTGACCGGATCGTTGTAATGAAAGACGGCATAGTACAGCAGGTCGATACTCCGCTCAATTTGTACAACTGTCCGAAAAATAAATTTGTTGCTGGATTCATCGGCAGCCCGTCAATGAATTTTGTAGAAGGAAAGATTGTAAATGTGAACGGAATTAAATTTTTGAGCGACCGTGAAACGATGACTTTTCAATTGACCCTGAAACAATCGGAAATGCTGTCGTCATACGTGAACAAAGAGATAACGATAGGTATCCGCCCGGAATCGTTTGATCCCGAAAAGAAATATGAAAGTTTTATTAAAGTTAGTCTGGAATTCGAAGAACAAATGGGAAGCGAAGTCTATCTTCACTTTAAAGTTGACAACAAAATTTGTATTGCGCGAATGCGCCCCGAAACACAATACAAAATAGGCGATGAGATTAAGATCAGTTTTAGCAATTCATCAGTTTTGTTCTTTAATAATTCGACCGGAGAAAGAGTTTGTTAATTTTCAAAATATATCTACTTTAAATAATGAAATTCTAAATTATAAGCCCCGGTAGCCTGCCACGTTTTTTCATCAACTTTTAGCAGTCTAAAAAATATTTTAACACAGCAGTAATGTTTATCCATGCAAAGTATGAATTCACAAAAAAAATCTTGGCACTTGTTAATAAAAGTCAATATTATTCATACCGGATAATGACATTGCAGAAAATTTATGCATGAACTCGGAATAGTTCAAAACATAATCGAAATCGTTAATGATCAAACCAAAAATTTTCCCGATCGGAAAATTAAAAACGTGTACGTAAAAATCGGGAAGCTTACAAATGTACTGAATGATTCGCTTTTGTTCGGTTACGATGCACTTATACAAAGCACACCATTAGCCGGTTCAAAACTAACTATAGAAACTGTTCCGGCAAAAATCCGTTGTGAAATCTGCCACAACGAATCTCAGGTTGACGGTTTGGCTTTCCATTGCGATCGGTGTCAAAGCACTTCGGTAAAACTGATCAGCGGAATGGAATTGACTGTTTCCGAAATTGAAATTGAAGATTAATCGGAGGTAACATGAGTGTAATAACAGTTGAAAGAAAGGTACTTGCCAAGAACGATGTAATTGCAAATGAAAACAGAAATGTGTTCAAGCGGAATAAAAATTTTGTAATCAACCTTCTTAGCTCTCCCGGAAGCGGTAAAACCAGTCTTGTTGAAAAAACGATCGAGTTCTGTAAAGGCAAATTAAAAATTGCTGTCATCGAAGGGGATGTTCAAACCGACCTTGATGCGCAGCGGATTGACAGGCTCGGCGTTCCGGTCGCACAGATTGTAACCAATGGTGCATGTCACCTGGAAGCCAACCTTGTGAAAGATGCTCTAAACTCGCTTAACACAAACAACGTCGATTTTCTTGTGATAGAAAATGTAGGCAACCTGGTTTGTCCCGCCGGTTACGATCTCGGCGAAGATTTTAAGGTTGTTGTTCTGAGCGTTACGGAAGGAGACGACAAACCTTTGAAGTATCCGGCTATGTTCAGAAATGCTTCAGCGTTAGTAATTAACAAAACCGATCTGCTTCCTTATCTGAAATGTTCTGTGGATGAACTTAAAAGAAATGCGTTATCGATAAATCCGTCTCTTAAAATTTTTGCAACCTCATGCACAACAGGCGAAGGGATCGATTCCTGGTGCAGATGGATTCAATTTAACCTGCAGAGCAAATGAATCAGCGCTTGAAAATTGCAGTCCGGGGTGCAGTTCAGGGTGTCGGTTTCAGGCCGTTTATTTACCGCGTTGCAACAGAGATGAACCTTTATGGTTATGTTTTGAACTCCACCGCCGGCGTTACAATTGAGGTTGAAGGTGAGAAAAATATTCTCGATAAATTTTTGTTCAGAATTGAAAAAGAAAAGCCGCGGGCATCGGTAATAAATAGTTTGGAATTTTCATTTCTTGATCCGGCAGGATTCAATAACTTTCAAATACTTGAATCCGATTCCAAAGAAAAAATTTCTACGTTGATATTGCCGGATATTGCTACCTGCAACGACTGCAAACGCGAGATGTTCGATCCTTATAATCGGCGTTACTTATATCCCTTCATAAACTGCACTAACTGCGGACCGAGATTTTCGATCATTGAATCTCTGCCGTACGATAGGCCCAATACGTCGATGAAAATTTTTGAAATGTGCGACAAATGCAAAAATGAGTACAACGATCCACTCAATAGAAGATTTCATGCTCAGCCAATCGCATGTGACGAATGCGGACCCCATATTGAACTTTGGAACGAAAATGGTGAATCTCTGCTGGCAAAAAGTGAAGCGCTTCTCAAAGCAGCCGAATTAATACGTGAAGGAAAAATAATTGCTCTGAAAGGACTCGGTGGTTTCCAGCTTGTAGTTGATGCATGCAACGATGATGCAATCTTGAGACTTCGTTCGCGAAAGAAAAGAGAAGAGAAACCTTTTGCACTGATGTTCCCCAGTATCAAAGGGATTAAGAATGTTTGCCAAACGAATAAATTTGAAGAACGATTGCTTCATTCCATGGAATCTCCGATTGTCCTGCTGAAAAAAATGAAACATCAAATTAAACTTAACGGAAGAGAAATAGCCGGCTCTGTTGCACCATGCAATCCTTATTTTGGTGTGATGCTTCCGTATACGCCGTTACATTTGCTTTTGCTTGGTGAGTTGAATTTTCCGGTTGTTGCAACGAGCGCAAATATTTCTGAAGAACCGATAGTGATTGATGAACAGTTAGCATTAAAAAAATTAACCGGTATTGCGGATTATTATTTGATTCATAACCGTCCGATTGTTAGACATGTAGATGATTCAATTGTGCGGATTGTGGGAAATAGAGAAATGGTTATGCGCCGCGCACGTGGTTATGCTCCGCTTCCAGTAGCAATCGATGCAAAACATGCGGAAGACAAGACGAAAAATATCCTGGCTGTTGGCGGGCATTTGAAAAATTCTGTAGCACTTAAAGTTGATAATAATATCTTTGTGAGTCAGTATATAGGCGATTTGTCAACCGCAGAATCGTTTAACACGTTCGGGAAAGTTATTCGTGACTTCCAAACATTGTATAACTCTTCCGATTTGAGCGCGGTCTGTGATCTTCATCCCGATTATGTATCAACAAAATTTGCAAAGGAAAAATTTGAAAATGTAATTCAGATTCAACATCACGAAGCTCACGTTGCGTCTTGTATAATAGAAAACCAGCTTGAAGGGGAAACACTCGGCGTTTCCTGGGACGGCACCGGCTACGGTTACGACGGAACAGTTTGGGGCGGAGAATTTTTTATTACTAACGATTACGGCGATTACAGGCATTTCGCACAATTCAAAAAATTTCATCTGCCTGGCAATGAACTGGCAATCAAGGAACCGCGCCGTTCGGCTATCGGAATGCTTTATGAAACTTACGGTAATGAATTGTTCGAAGGAAAGTTCGAGCCGTTGGATCGGTTTACCGCTCAAGAGTTGAAATTAATACGGCAGATGCTGGAAAAGAAAATAAATTCTCCGTTAACATCCAGTGCCGGAAGATTGTTTGACGGCGTTGCATCGTTGTTGAATATAAAACAGAAATTGAATTACGAAGGACAGGCGGCGATGATGCTGGAATTTTCTGCCGACGAAAAAGAACGTGCTTCATTTCCTTTTAATATAATAAGTGAAAACCCATTGGTCATAGACTGGAGGCCGGCTGTCCGGCAAATCGTTTCAGAAATTCCGCAGGAGAATACCGGCAAAATTTCAGCATGCTTTCATAATTCACTTGTAGAAATTATTCTTGAAATTGCGAAGCGAAGCAAACTTAATAAGGTTGTTCTAAGCGGCGGTTGTTTTCAAAATGTTTTTTTGCTTAATCGAACAATTCAAAAGCTTCAAGAAAATAATTTCAGTGTCTATCGGCATCAACGCATTCCACCAAATGATGGTGGAATTGCAGTAGGACAAATTGCGCTTGCCTTAAACCATTTGTCAAAAGAAAAGAGTTTTTATAATTCAGAAAAAATTAAAGGGAGTTAAAAATGTGTCTTGCCATCCCGGGTAAAGTAGTCTCGATAGATAGTTCCAATCCAGAATTAAAAATGGCAAAAATCGATTTTGCCGGAGCTATGAAAAACGTTTGCATAGAATGGCTGCCCGATGTTCAGCCCGGCGAGTATGTTCTTGTACATGTTGGATTCGCATTGAGCAAAATTGACGTTGAAGATGCAGAAAAAACTCTTGCCGATCTTCGCGCCATGGGCGACTTGCCCGAAGTCGAATAAATTTGACGATTAAATTAGTTCCATAAACAAGCCGAGAAAAAAATGCGTTTCATAGATGAATACCGCGATGCAGCTACAATCAAAGTCTTATCCGGTCAGTTAAAAGTGATAACGAAAAGACCGTGGGTCATAATGGAAATTTGCGGTGGACAAACTCACACAATTATGAAATACAACATAGAAGAATTTCTCCCTTCGCAGATAACAGTTGTACATGGTCCCGGCTGTCCGGTATGCGTTACCCCGCTTGAAATGATAGACAAAGCAATTCACATTGCTTCGCTACCCGGTGTAATTTTCACTTCGTTTGGTGATATGCTTCGCGTTCCTGGCTCGAAAGATGATCTTCTAACCGTGAAAGCAAACGGGTCGGATGTGCGAATGGTTTACTCGCCGCTTGATTCGATTAGCCTTGCCGAAAAAAATCCCGGTAAGAAAATTGTTTTTTTTGGTGTTGGCTTTGAAACAACGGCACCGGCAAATGCAATGGCAATTAAAGAAGCTGCCCGGCGCGGCTTAAAAAACTTTTCAATTCTATGCTCGCAGGTATTGGTGCCGCCCGCTATCGAAGCCTTGTTGTCGTCTGAAAATTCGCGCGTGCAGGGATTCCTGGCTGCCGGTCATGTCTGCACGGTGATGGGTTATAATGAATACGTTCCGCTTGTCGAAAAATTTAAAGTGCCAATTATTGTAACCGGTTTTGAACCGGCAGACATTATGCAAGGTATTCTGATGGCTGTAGCCCAGCTGGAACAAAATAAATATGAAGTTGAAAATCAATACAGACGTGTTGTGAAAAAGGAAGGCAACGCCCAGGCACAGATTTTACTGAAGGATGTTTTTGAAACCGTAGACCGGAAGTGGCGAGGCATCGGAACAATTCCGAAAAGCGGCTACAAAATTCAGGATAAATATTCTTTGTTTGATGCAGAAAAAGTTTTTGATGTTGGCGAAATTTCCGCAAATGAATCGCAGCTATGTATTGCCGGAGAAATCCTTCAAGGTTACAAAAAGCCGTTTGAGTGTTCTGCATTCGGAAAAGAATGCACGCCGGAACATCCCGTTGGAGCTCCTATGGTTTCAGCCGAAGGTGCGTGTTCTGCATATTATCGATTCAAAAAAAATGAATTGACGGTGTAATATGAACGAATCAAAAATTGATTTCCCGCAAGGGTTAGCTTGCCCGATTCCCAAATCGGAATATGATAAAGTTCTTCTTGCTCACGGAGGAGGCGGAACTCTTTCGAATAAATTGATCGGAAAAATGTTTATTTCACAATTCGGAAATAAAATTTTGAGTCTTCAGCATGACGGCGCAATGTTTTCCATAGGTAATGAACGTGTTGCATTTTCCACGGACACATACGTTGTAAGACCGATTTTTTTCCCGGGTGGAGATATCGGAGAACTCGCCGTAAACGGAACAGTGAATGATTTGGCAATGTGCGGCGCAAAACCACTTTACATTTCTGCCGGCTTTGTGATTGAAGAAGGATTATCTATTGATGAGCTCTGGAGGATTGTTCTATCGATGAAAAGTGCGGCGGAAAGATCGGGTGTACAAATTGTAACAGGCGATACGAAAGTTGTTGACCGCGGCAAGGGAGATAAAATTTTTATCAATACTTCCGGCGTGGGTATTATTCCAGCCGGAAGAAATGTTTCTCCGGAACGATGCATGCCCGGAGATAAAATTATTCTCAGCGGAAAAATTGCAGAGCATGGAATGGCAATTATGTCGGCAAGGGAAGGGCTTGAGTTTGAAACGCAGATAAAGAGTGACACTGCAGCACTAAATGATCTTGTTGAAAAAATGTTTTCGGTTGAAAACGACATTCATGTTTTGCGCGACCCAACCCGTGGCGGGGTTTCCAGTTCGCTTAATGAAATTGCAACTTCTTCCAATGTTGGAATGTTTATCGATGAAAGGGCAATTCCGATTTCCGAAGAAGTGAAAGCTGCTGCAGAAATCCTGGGACTCGATCCTCTTTACATAGCAAATGAAGGGAAATTGATTGCAATTGTTAGCCCCGGCAAAACCGATGCAATTCTTTCCGAAATGAGAAAGCATCCGTTAGGTAAAGACGCTGTAATAATTGGTGAAGTAACTGAAATGAACCTTTCGAAAGTGATAATGAAAACGTCGATCGGTAGCAAGAGAATTGTCGATATGATTTCCGGCGAACAATTGCCGCGCATCTGCTGAAAAAAATAGATGCAGAAGATTTTCTAATTTATAAATAGCTTTTGGAGTAGATATGTCAAACGCGTCTAAACTTTTAGCGGTTGTTCTAACAATTTTTTCAACTGCAACTTTTGCACAGCCGGATATAATCAAAAAAGATTCTGAAATTGTAGGGATGATCCGTGAAGTCTCTTCCTTAAATCTCGAAAGTAACGTACGAAAGCTCGTGAGTTTCGGGACCCGTCATTCGTTAAGTCAAAGAAAAAGTGAAACAGAGGGTATAGGAGCGGCATACATGTGGGTAAAATCGGAATTTGACAAATATGCTAAAAGCTCAAACGGAAGATTAACGGTTGCAATCGATTCGTTTGTAGTTGAACCCGATGGTAGAAGAATCGTTAGGAAAGTTCTTATGACAAATGTTATGGCAACTTTGAAAGGTTCCGATCCAAACGACAACAGAATATTTATAGTTAGCGGGCATCTGGATTCGCGTGCTGGCGAGGCAAACGATTCCGTTTCGGCTGCACCCGGCGCCAACGACGACGGCTCGGGTGTTGCTGCCGTACTAGAACTTGCAAGAATAATGAGCAAACATTCTTTTCCGGCAACAATAATTTTTGTAGCTGTCAGCGGCGAAGAACAAGGATTAGTCGGTTCTACATATCTTGCCAGGAAAGCCAAAGATCAAAACTGGAACATTGTTGCTATGTTGAATAACGATATGATTGGAAATAGTTATTCCGGTCAAACTTTGTTGAAAGATAATATTCATGTTCGGGTTTTCAGCGAGGGTGTTCCGTTATTCGAAACAGACCAGATGAAAAATATTCGTCAATCGGTCAATGCCGAAAATGACGGCATTTCCCGTCAGCTTGCTCGGTATGTAAAAGAAATCTGCGAACGATACGTTGATCAGCTGGAGGTAAAACTTGTTTATAGAAACGATAGGTTCTTGCGCGGGGGAGATCACACACCGTTTAACCGGCAGGGTTTCGCTGCTGTCCGCTTCTGCGAAATGAATGAAGAGTATAATCATCAACATCAAAATGTTCGTAAAGAAAACGGAATACAGTTTGGTGACCTTCCGGAATTTGTCGATTATGAATATACAAGGAAAATTACCTCTGCTAATCTTGCTGTATTGGCAAATCTTGCTTTGGCTCCTGCAGCTCCGCAAAAAGTTGGTGTGCTGGTTAAAGAGTTGACCAATGAAACAACTTTGAGATGGACTGCGCCGGAAGCTGGATTGCCCAAAGGATATTTTATTCTAATGAGAGAAACCGATCAACCTCTTTGGCAGAAAAAATTTTATACCGGGAAGACAGAAATTACTCTACCTTATTCGAAAGATAATTTTTTCTTCGCGGTTCAGTCTGTTGATGATAACGGTCATGAAAGCCTGCCTGTTGTGCCGGTTCCGGTTAGATAGCATTTTTGTTGGAACGTTCCCGCAACCGGGACATAACCTGTCTGCCAAAGCAAAACTATGGGCAGGGTTCGGGGCTTCCCACGTGGCTCATACCTGATTTCCGTCGCTTCGTCAGATTGATGCCTTCGTGGCAACCCCGCTAATAATTTAATCCTTCTTCAACTTATCTTTAAAAATTTTTTCAAACTTTTCAATTTTCGGTGCAATGACAAATGTACAGTACGGTTGATTTCCGTTTCGATCATAATAGTCTTGATGATAATCTTCCGCTTTGTAAAAATTTTTAAACTGGCTGATCTCGGTTACAACCGGTTCCTTCCAAATTTTTTCTGCTTCAAGTTTTTGTTTGTATTCTTCTGCCAATTTCTTTTGTTCATCGTTGTGATAAAAAATAACGGAGCGGTACTGCGTTCCAATATCTGCACCCTGCCGGTTTAACGTAGTCGGGTCGTGAGTTTTCCAGAACACCTCAAGAAGTTCTTTGAACGAAGTTATTTTCGGATCGAAAAATATTTGTGTTACCTCTGCATGTCCGGTCTTGCCGGTGCATACGGCATCGTAAGTTGGGTTAGGAACAGTTCCGCCGCTGTAACCGCTTTCAACTTTTACTACGCCGTTTAATCTTTGGAATAAAGCTTCGGTGCACCAGAAACATCCTTCGCCAAAAGTTGCAACTTGATATTTTGTTGTATCCGTTATCTGAATCTCTTTCATAGTTTTTGCTTTGTAGCTCGATTGTAAATTGCAGCCGATAAAAATTGCACTTAGAAGAAATGCAGAAAAAAGTTTTTGTGCAAGAATCATTTCAATCTCGATTCTATTAAGCTAAAACGTCCTATTACTAATTCAAACAAATATTTTTTTCGAAAAATTCCAGTTACTTTTTGCCGAAGATTTGTTAGTTTAAATCACAGCCTAAACCTTCGCTTCTTGTCAGGACAATTAACTTTAAGATACTTACAAGGGGTGTGTATGAAAAAAATTGTTTTGCTTTTATTTGTACTTTTAATTTCGTTAAGAATTAATTATTCGCAGCAAACCATTGCAGTTGGTGGAACATATTATCAAAACTTTGATTCACTTGGTACATCAGGAAATGCAACATTACCATCTAAGTGGGTTGTTGATAAAAATACTACTGTTGTACGGACACCGGGAACCTATAGTGGAGCAGTGACCGCCACTGATCAATACGGCGGTAATAATATGACCACAATTGCCACTAATGGAATTTATAACTTTGGAGCAGGAGACAAAACAACAGCTACAGATAGAGCGATTGGTTGGTTATCAAGTTCAACCGCAACTAAAAGTGGTAATCTTTATTTGTGGCTGCGGAATTCCGGTGCAGCAACTATCACCTCATTAACAATTTCCTACAATGTGGAAAAATATCGTAATGGTTCAAATGGTGCTGGCTTTTCTATCCAGATGTTCTATTCAACTGATGGAACGACGTGGATATCTGCGGGTGCAAGTTTTTTAACCATTATTCCGGCAGATACTAACAACAGCGGTTATCCTTCTGCGCCCGGTTCGACATATGCTATTTCAGGACAGGCGTTAAGTGGATTGAGTATTGCACAAGATAGTTCTTTATATTTGGCATGGAACTATTCGGTAACAGCCGGTACTACGACTTCAAATGCACAAGCGTTAGGGATTGATGATTTTTTTATTGATAACGCTCTCCCTGTAGAACTCACTTCATTTACGTCAACCGTTAACGAGAACAAGGTTACGCTCAAGTGGACGACGGCAACGGAAGTAAACAATTATGGATTTGAAATACAAAGGTTATTGGTTAACAGTCAGAGGTCGGCTTGGGAGAACATCGGTTTTGTTCAGGGAAACGGGAACAGCAACTCGCCAAAGAATTATACTTTTATAGATGAACCAAGCGGCGGAAAAGAATTTCGGTACAGGCTGAAACAGATCGATTTCAACGGTGCATTTGAGTACTCGGAAATTGTGGATGCAATTCTGGAAAACGTCAGCGAGTTTAAACTAGATCAGAATTTCCCAAATCCTTTCAATCCCTCTACTAAAATAAGTTATACAATACCTATAAAAACAAATGTTAAATTGCATGTATACAATCTTCTTGCTCAAATGGTTGCGGAGTTAGCTAATGGTATTCAAGAAGCGGGGCGGTACGAAGTAACATTCGACGGGAACAATTTACCGAGCGGTGTGTATTTCTACAAACTTGAAGCGGGCAATTATGCGGAAGTAAAAAAACTTTTGCTTGTAAAATAATGCTGATGATCAGCACCTCCGTTGAAATAAATCCTGCTTAGTTACATGATTTTTATTTGTATCCATCAATAAATAAAAATGTTATCTTTGGTTAAGTATTATCGCTTTGCATATACCGTTTTAAATGAGAATAAAAATTCTAATAACTCTAATTTTGTTCGGTTTTACTGTTTTTGCACAGACTGTACATTCTGTAATGCAAACAGAGAGCAAGTACTATTTGACTTATCCAATTTTAGGTTTGCAGAGTTCTGAAAACAGGTTCTCGCTGCAGAAAAAAAATTTTACTCATCCAAATCTTTCCAAATCTGTTTTTGGATTTTTTCCATGGTGGGAATACAAATCCGGGGCTTACAAAAATATTCAGTTCGATTTGCTTACTCATATTGCAGTTTTTTCGTTTGCTGCCGATAGTTTAGGCGGACTTGTTAGTCCTGCCGGCTGGCCATGGATAGACATAATCAATTCTGCAAACGACAACGGCGTAAAGTTAATAGCTACTGTTACTAACTTTGAAACAAAATCCTTGCATAGGATACTCACAGATATTGGTGTACAGAATCAGCTCTTTGACAACATCCGTAAAATTTTAATGCCGTATGGAATGAGCGGGGTAATAATCGATTTTGAAAATATTTCCGATGCGGATTTGCAGTTCGCGGTTAATAATTTCCTTACAGCGTTAAGAGATTACTTTGTTCGGATTAATCCGAACGTGAATTACGAAATTTCGTTTGCAACGCCGGCAGTTGGATTTGGCAAATGGAACTTTTCGGCTCTTTTAGAAAAGTGCGATTACCTTTTTATTATGGGTTATGATTACTACGGCAGCTGGAGTACTACAACAGGCCCTGCATCGCCTGTTTCCGGAACACATTATAACCTTACAAAATCTTTGACAGAAGATTATAGCTCTGTTGTTGCGGCAAATCCAGGCAAGTTGATTCTCGGTATTCCATACTATGGAAATTATTGGAAAACGAATTCGCAGGATGCATATGCGATGGTTACAGCTTATGATTCCACCAAACAAAATAATAATTGGCAAAAGGTTGTTTATTATAAAAATCTTTTTCCAGCATACAACCAGAAAGAAAAACTGAGAGATAGCCTTTCTCAAACTCCGTGGCTTAGGTGGCGGGACACAATCTGGAATCAGGTCTGGTATGACGACAGCCTGAGTCTCGACGCAAAATATGATCTGGCAATTCAGAAAAAGTTAAAAGGCGTTGGAATCTGGGCGCTCGGTTATGACAATGGAAGAAATGAATTGTGGAATCTAATCCGGAATAAGTTCTGGAACCCGACATATGTTAATACGAAAGAATCGGCAACACCATCGGAATTCATTTTGTATCAGAACTATCCTAATCCGTTCAATCCGAGCACAAATATTAGCTACAAACTGCAAGCAACAAGCTACACAACTTTGAAAGTTTACGATCTACTGGGAAAAGAAGTTGCAACATTGGTTGATGAATATCAAAATGCAGGAGTACATAATTATCAATTTTCAGTTATGAATTATCAATTAGCCAGCGGTGTTTATTTCTACAGAATTGTTGCAGTCGATCTTTCGCAAGGCACGGGACAAAATTTTGTTCAAACAAAAAAAATGCAGCTGATGAAGTGAATCTTTACATACTTTCCAACATCTAACTAAAAAACAGGAGGTAATATGAAAAAGAATGTAGGCTCAACCGACCGCATAATAAGGATTGTGCTTGGATTAATAATAGTTGCAATAGGAATTATTTATGAAAGCTGGTGGGGTGCAATTGGTTTGGTTTTATTTCTTACCGCTGCTGTAGGTGTATGTCCGGTGTATATGCCCTTGAGAATTTCAACTTGCAAAGTAGCACAGGAAGAAAAGAAATAATTTTTTGAATAGATCACATTCGGTACAGCTTAAGAATTATTCCGCAACGAAAGACAGATGGGTATATAAGTGATTTCATTTTAAATAACCGATGTTACTCAAGGCTTAGGCTTAACGCACAAATTTTTATTGTTTTAGAGAAAATACTCGTTCTACAGTTATATTTTTTCATTGCAGATCAAACCTTGCGGTAAGGTGAGTTAAATAAATATTCCGCTTTAGACTTACATCAGTCTTTTATATATTGCTTTTGCACTAAAGTGAATTGAAAAGGTTGATAGAAATAAATCTTAATATTATCAGCGAGTACTCCGCAGTCATCGAAATAAACAAAACCATCCGTCAGATTCTTACCGGAGAGAGTGTAGAAAATCATATCTGTAATGCTGTTGAAATTTGTCTTACCGAAGCATTAAATAACATTATTAAACATGCATATAGCGGGAACAATGCAAAGATTATAGATGTCACATTGAGAAAAAATACAGATTATTTAGAAATAGAATTGTGTGACGAAGGAATTCCGAGAGAAAATCTTGTGATAAACGATTTAAATTTTGACCCCCAAGACGTTAATAATTTGCCGGAAAGCGGAATGGGTTTGTTTATCATCAAACAGCTTATGGATGAAATAAGCTATTATTCCTTGAATGGTAGAAATTATTTTACTCTCAAAAAATGGCTTTACTAATAAATTTGTTCGTCAAAAAATTTGGAATAACGCTTGCTGAAGCATTTTACTTTTTTTTTATTTTTGGCTGCATCGGTTTTAGCACAGGACACAACGCGAAGCGAAGCCTTCAAAGATAATCTACCACCGAAATATCCAATCATCAAGACAAAATACCCGTCATATTCTTTGATTGCAGGATACGTGCTGGTTACCGAAGCAAACCGTGGAGATCAATTTGCTCAGCATGAGCTGGGGATCCGTTATTTAATAGGAAGCGGTTTTCCCGCAGATACAGTGAAAGCAATTTATTGGATCAGAAAAGCATCCGATCAGAATTTGCCTGCAGCACGGTTCAATTATGGAATTCTCCTATACAATGGTATCGGTGTGCCGTGGAATCCGTTCGATGCGTATCAGAATTTTAAGGTTGCTGCAAGTGCCGGTTTACCCGAAGCGCAATTTGCGGTTGGTATTCTTTACACAGATAATCTTACTCTAAACAGAGATTACAATCAGGCTTATCATTATTTTAAACTTTCTTCGGATGCAGGTTACAAACCTGCTAAGGAGGTACTGAGCCAATTAACCAAAAGCGGATTTTCACCGCCAACGGATTCGCTGACAAAGAAAGATCGGGAAAAAATTGCTTCGATGAGAGCAGAAGAAGCATCGCCGTTAATTAATCCAAATTGGGATTTCGATTTTTATGATTTCGATAAAAAAGATAAATCGGTAAACAGTGCAAAACAGATTTCCTCTTTGCTGAACAAAAAATCGGAAGAACTGAAAAGATATCTTGGATTGGATGAATTGAAACCTTCATCAATGCCGGAAGACACAAGCGGAATGAACTTGTTAAAGTTTGCAGCAGAAAGCGGTAGCCCGGAAGCTCTTTTAATTTTTGGACGCAGTTATCAAGATAGTGTAATAACAGAAAAAGACTTAGTGCTTGCTGCTGTAAATTATTTAAGGGCTTACAGGCTCGGTTCATACAAAGCCGGTGAATATTTGTTTAATATGCTGCAGTCAAACGATTTTGCAAATGCACTCAAAGAGAGAGCTGCAAAGAATGATCCCGATGCAATGTATGCATGGGCGGGCATTTCTGCACTTGGATTTGAGAACAAGATTTCAAATCAGCAGGCACTCGACTTTTTGAAAAAAGCTGTTGACAAAAAACATATTCCTTCCATGATCGAGATGGGGTTACTTTACTCATCCGGTAAACTTGTTCAGAAAAACAAAGAGAAAGCTCTTCAGTATTGGGAAATGGCAAAGAATCTTGGCAGCAAAGAAGCCGCAGTAAGAATTGCATTGTTTGATGTGCTCGATTCAACTTCAACAAGAATTCAGGATGACATAAAAGCTCTGATGCAAATTGCCGATGAGGGTTCTGTTCTTGCTCAAACCGCGCTCGGGCTTTGTTATGAAAAAGGCATTGGCGTTAAAGAGAATAAGGGACTTGCAGTTAAAATGTATCGCAGAGCTGCCCAAAGAGGAAATGAAGCTGCGTTCAATTCTCTCAAACGAATGTATGATGAAGTCCGACCGTACGATCCGCAATTCAAAATTTACGAGCCTACTAATTAACCGGCTTTCAAAATTACAAATGTAAGATCGTCGTACTGATATGCAGTCCCGCGGAAAGATGTGATTGCTCTTAATAAAGAATTTTTTATTTCTTCAACCGGCTTATCGCAGTTGTTCTGAATTACACGCTTGATGTTTTCATCGCCGAACTGATGAAACATTATATTCATGGTTTCATTCACACCGTCGGTGTAGAAAAAAACGATGTCGTTAGAATTAGGTTGAATGGTCACTTCTTCTAAAGTTCTTTCAAAAATTCCTTTGTCATTTAATCCAATACATAAACCTTGCGGGCAAACTACTTCGAGTTGTTTGGTATCATGTTTATACCAAAAAACCGGTGAATGACCTGCACGCGTAATTCTTATTTTGCCATTGCTCTCAATCGATGCAGCATTCAACGTAAGAAAATATTCCTTACGTAAATTTTTTGTAAATGTTTTTTTGAAATTGATTACCAGCTCTCTAACGCCGGTCAAACTTTCGAGTAGCATATGAAGAATTGACTGGACTCTTACCATATAAAGCGCGGCGGCCATTCCCTTGCCGGAAATATCACCGATAAATATGTAACATATTTCGGATTGCTCGACCACATCAAAATAATCACCGCCGACATCGCGTGCCGGTTCGTAATATGATGCAACATTATAATTGAAAATTTTAGACGGGTGTTTAGGAATTAAATCAAACTGGATTTTTCTGGCAAGATCAAGCTCGCTCTTTGCAGATAACTTGTCAGCCAGTTCAAATGCCAGCAAAAGATTCAATATCACAAATGCTAGTAGAATATAACCGGGGTTCGAACCTCTGGTTGAATAACCGAGAACAAAAAAGAGCAGCGCAACCAGATAAAAAATTCTTCTGGCAGGTGTAAGTTTCAAAATGAACGCATTGAAAAGACTTCTTGCAAATATAAATCCTCGTGTAATTTTGTTTTTTGCCGGGTCGGGCTTCGGGATATCTTTCGAAAAGAATTCATAAACTTCGCCGGCTTCTTTCTTCACTAATCTTTCGATCTCCTGATAACTCAAATCGCTTGTGTAAAGATCGAAAATACGCTTTATAGGATTGGAATCAGGCAACTATAGTATCCATCTTTAACAAATTAGACGTCCCTTGAAACTAATTGGTTGGTAAAAATATATAAAGAGCAGCAGAAATATTTGATTTCCAACAATTAAAAATTTGAATAATTAATGCGGGCTGCCAGTTTTGAATATCAAGGCATAGTTTCATATTTTTGAGCCGTTGTAACATGTTAATATATGGTGAAAGATCTTTTATGGTGTTGAAAATAATTCTTTTTGTTCTCATGTCGTTTGTAATTATTGCCGGTATTTCATTCCCGATTGTCACGCATCCAGCGGTATGGTATGAATTTCCGAACATTCCGGGCTTGGAAGAAAAAGCTAAAATAATTTTCTTTCATGTTCCAACTGCATGGCTCTCGGTAATTGCTTTTTTGATGTCGATGATCTACGGTATAAAATATTTGAGAAAAAAAGATTTAGACAACGATTCAAAATCGAACGCTGCATTGCAGCTAGGAATGATGTTCAGTGTACTTGCTACAATTACCGGTTCTATCTGGGCAAAATTTAATTGGGGCACATTTTGGAACTGGGACCCGCGCGAGACAAGCATTTTTATTCTGCTTCTTATTTATGGTTCCTTGTTTGCGCTCAGATCGGCAATAGATAATGAAGATAAACGCGCAAGGCTTTCGGCTGTTTATTCTATTATTGCATTTTTAACCGTGCCGTTTTTCATTTTTATAATGCCAAGAATTATGGTCGGGTTGCATCCGGGGTCTGCTAACGATGATAACACGGGACCTGTTGTAAATTTCAAAATGAACGGCAACATGCAATTGGTATTTTATATCTCGCTCACTGCTTTTACAATTCTTTATTGGTGGATGTGGAAAATAAGATACAGAGCAATAATCATTAAAGAAAATTTTTTGAAAAAATAATTTGAGGTTGATTTGGATAATGGACTTTTAGGATTTTTAGAAAAGAATGCAATCTACATTGTGCTCTTTATTGTTCTTGTTGTCTGGCTGGGAATCTTTCTTTTCATGCTGAATACAGATAGGCGTTTAAAAGAAATCGAAAAAGAACTTAACCGGGCAATTTCTAATGGAAAGGAGAAATAATTCAATGAAAAATAAATATAAATTCGGCGGCGCTATAATAGTTGTATTTCTGGGAATTATGATTTATTTGTTTACCCAGACAAACGTTCAATACGAAAGCAGTTTTGTTAAGGTAATGGAATCGGATAAATTAATAAAAGCTACCGGATCATGGGTCAAGGAAAGAAATTACGAGGTTGATAAAGCAAACAATCTATTCACATTTTTTATGAAGGACACGCAAGGCAACTTAATGAAGGTTGTTTATCACGGAACGATACCTAACAATTTCGAGTCGTCTACCAGTG
>CAZQQC010000001.1:0-117409 GCA_964595365.1 uncultured Melioribacter sp. | reverse complement strand
GACTACATGCGACGTGTTTCAAATTACGATGCTTATCCATCCGGTCATGTTACAACAACACTTGCAACTGTGATTGTTATTGCCGAAAACTATCCGGAAATATGGTGGATAAAACCGCTAGGTTATGTTTTAACAGGTTTGGTTGGATGGGGAATGGTTGGTACCGGTGTCCATTGGTATAGCGATTACCCTCTTGCAGTTGCATTAGGTTATACATTTGGAATGCTGGCAGCTCATCCTGAGGAAATCCCGTCGTCAATAGCCGGCAAAAAAATAAGTATTATGCCTGCTCCCGTCAATAACGGTCTTGGAATTTCTCTAGGATATTCATTTTGATATTTGTTGAAGTTGTCTAAAAAGTATTTGTCTAATCGGAATATTACTTTTTTAGACAACTTCTGCACACAAATATTAATGTTCAGCTTTAGCAGAATTTTTCTTCCATGCAAAATGAATATATACCGAAAGAACCAATCCAACTATCGCCTGTAGGTAAATAGGTGTTGTAATAAACTCTCCTTCAATTAAACTTGCACGAATCATCAAATACTTTGCACAGTAGTAAAATAGTTTGCTGGTAATTATGCTTACAATCATTCCCATGATGGGACTATTAAATTTCTTATCCAACAAATAGAACAACCAGACATTCAAACTAAGTTCTGCTAAAACCAATAATGATTTGAAAATAGCCGGATGCAACGACAGTAAAAAAGAAAATACCGGTAGTGCTGCTGCAACAATAAATGAATTCCGTTTAGAGGTATGCGTAATCGAAACGATCAATAAAATTCTCATCGGTTCCAGAAGATAAAAAGGAAAATTGAACATGTGTGATAATGCTGGTAGAAATGCGATAGCGGCAAGCGATAGTAAATCGATCACAATAGTGTTTGAAGAAGTACGTTTTAGCGACAGTAAAAAGTCCATTATTTACTCCAATGAATTTGTCTTGAATACAATATAATATATTGATTACTTTTGTTCACAGCGAAAATTTAACAACAAAATATGGAGAAGAGATGAACAGAAGGGACTTCTTCAAAAAAAGTTTGCAGGCAGGCTTCTTAACAGGTGCTGCTGCTTCCTTTCCCGGTTTTTACGGAAGATACTTTGCTAAAACGAGCGGAACGGTTCCTGCGGCGTATGATTTAATTGCAATCAAAGGCGGAGAACCGGAAGTTATGTTCGACGAAGCTATTAAAATGTACGGCGGCATGAAAACATTTGTTAAGAAAAATCAAAAAGTCTATTTGAAGCCTAACATTGGATGGGACGTTACTCCCGAACGCGGTGGAAATACAAATCCTAAACTCGTTAAACGTGTTATTGAACATTGCTTCGATGCAGGTGCAAAAGAAGTTTATGTTGCAGATCATACATGCGACGACTGGAAAAGATGTTACGTTAACAGCGGAATAGAAAAAGTTGTAAAAGATGCCGGCGCTAAAATGGTTCCTGCAGATACCGAAAGTTACTATCAAGAAATCTCCGTTGACAAAGGTAAAGTTTTGAAAAATGCCAAGGTTCATGAATTGGTTCTTGACAGCGATGTATTCATAAATATACCGATTCTGAAAAATCATGGCGGTGCCCGCTTGACTGTTTCGTTAAAAAACATGATGGGAGTTGTGTGGGATAGGCGTTACTGGCATAGAACCGATTTGCAGCAATGCATAGCCGATTATTCAACTTATAATAAAAGACCGGCATTGAATATTGTTGATGCGTATTATGTGATGAAGAGAAACGGACCGCGCGGCGTTTCGGTAGATGATGTGGTTATGATGAAATCTCAAATACTTTCGACCGATATGGTTGCTGCCGATGCCGCTTCTGCAAAATTATTCGGAATAGATCCCAATGACGTTCCGCATATTATAATTGCAGACGCAATGGGTGTAGGTAAAAAAAATTTGAGCACGCTCAATATCAAACGGATCATATTGTAATGAAATGAATACTCCAATTCTGCGGAAACTTAGAATTGTTGTTTCACTGATATTTTTGATCGCGACAACATTTCTTTTAATAGATTTCTATGGTTACATTCCCAACCGTGTGAAAAACGATATTCTTTACCTTCAGTTTGTCCCTTCGCTGCTGAAGTTTATTACAGTCTTATCTATAAGTGCTTCCGGTTTTTTGATTATTCTTCTCCTCACACTTTTATTCGGAAGAATTTATTGTTCTACGATTTGTCCGCTGGGAATAATGCAGGATGTAGTAAATTATTTTTCAAGAAAATTTAGAAAAAAAAATCATTACGGATTGTTAAACGAGCAAAAAATTTTACGTCTTTCGCTACTACTGCTTAATGTTGCGGTGTTCATAACCGGCGGTTCGCTTGTAATAAACCTTTTGGATCCTTACAGTTTGTATGGAAGAATAACCGGAAATTTCTTCAAACCGGTTCTTGTAGGTGTAAATAATCTTGTTTCGAAAGCTCTTGAAGTTTTCAAAGTTTATTCTGTTTATTATTATGACATAAAAGCATTCAACGTTGTTCCTTTTATAATTACTGCTACGTTTTTTGTGCTTGTTGTTGTTATGGCATGGATGAAGGCAAGATTGTACTGCAACACTGTTTGTCCTGTCGGAACGTTGCTGGGGTATCTTTCTAAAATTTCGGTTTTTAAAATTGTAATTAAAGATGATGACTGCATAAGCTGTGGATTATGTACGCAGGAGTGTAAGTCCAGCTGCATTGATAGCTACAGCAAAACCGTTGATATGTCAAGATGCGTAATGTGTTTTGATTGTTTAACATCGTGCCCGACGGATGGAATTATGCTCGGCTATTCTCATAAAAAAAGAAACGGAGCAAACTTTCAGATCGAGCAGTCCAAACGCGACTTTTTCAAAAAGACCTTAGTTTATTTTCTTTCGGCTACAGCAATTGGTGCGCAGGTTCAAAAGAAAATTATTGTAACCAAACCGAGCACAAAAGCTATTTTCAAACAAAGCGCTGTCTCGCCTCCAGGCTCAATAGGTGTGGAAAGATTCAACGGTAAGTGCTCTGCCTGCAATTTGTGTGTTGCTTCCTGTCCAACGCAAGTTTTGCAGCCGTCGTTTCTCGAATACGGATTTTTAGGAATCATGCAGCCGAGAATGGATAACTGTACCGGCTTCTGCAATTACGAATGCACAATCTGCGCCGATGTCTGTCCAACCGGTGCGATATTGCCAATTCCATTGGAAAAGAAAAAACTGACGCAAATAGGCAAAGCGAAGTTTGTGAAAGAGAATTGCATCGTTAACACTCAAAAGACAGATTGCGGTGCGTGCTCGGAACATTGCCCTACAAAAGCAGTTCACATGATTCCGTTTGAAGGGAAGCTGATGATTCCCGAAACGCGCGATGATTACTGCATCGGCTGCGGTGCATGCGAGTTTGCATGTCCGACATTTCCGTACAAATCAATTTATGTCGACGGAAACCGTATCCATCAAACAGCGAAGAAAAATGTTGAAGAGAAAAAATTGGAAAAGGTTAATTACAAGGAAAATTTTCCGTTTTAAGTTTTATTCTTTTGTTGGAAAAATGACGGTGTAAGTTTTTTTCTTGCATCCGGGCATAGCAAAAAAGAAATTAAATCAAGCTTGGGAAGAGCAAATAATTAATAGCTGACCTTGTGCAACGTTTGACTTCACAAACAAATTTTTGTTGTTTTAGAGAAAATACTCGTTTTACAGTTATGTTTTTTCATTGTCGACCAAACCTTTCGCAAGGTGAGCGATGTGAAAAATTTTCAAATCAATTTGTAAAAAATAATTCCATAAAACCGGTTGTGTGAATTAAAACAAAAATAAAAATTTAGAAACAGAAGTGATTGCAAAAAAACATTTTTTAACCACCGATATCACGGATTATCTCAGATTAAATCTGTGCTCTTTGTGGTTTAATCTTTTTAACCCCAGACCAGTTTCGCCCTCCGGAGAATTTTCGCAGAGACGATCTGTGCAATCTGCCTGTCCGGCATGTTTTTATGACTGATGGTTATTTTTTTCCAGCAGATTATCAGTGAGGTTCTATGTATCAAATCTATGTTCTATCTTTAAATTAAAAAATTGATTTTTGTCCCTCCCAAAATAATTCACACAAGGGATTTTATTTGTTACTCTTTAGGCAACAAATGCTGTAGAGCTATCACAACAAATATGTACATGAAAGACAAAGGAATTTAAGCAATAAGCAGCGCTTTCATTGTTCATTCAAATTTTTGCGTTCTTAAGTCTCAGCGAATTTGTAACAACCGAAACGGAACTGAGCGACATAGCCAGCGCACCGATCATCGGGTTCAACATTCCCAGTGCAGCAAGAGGAATTCCAATTATGTTATAAATAAAAGCCCAGAACAAATTTTGTTTGATCGCTTTGATTGTATGTTTTGAAAGATTAACGGCTTTAGCAACCGAGCGCAAATTTCCCTGTACCAAAGTTATTTGAGCCGTTTCAATTGCAACGTCTGTACCAGTGCCAATTGCAATTCCTACATCAGCCTGTGCGAGTGCGGGTGAATCATTTATTCCGTCGCCAACCATAGCAACAACATTTCCTTTTGATTGGTATTCTTTTACAATTGTTGCTTTTTGATCGGGTAGAACTTCGGATTTGAATTCTGTTATGCCGACTTTTTGTGCAATAATTTCAGCGGTTCTAGAATTGTCACCGGTCAGCATAACCGTTTTTATTCCAAGTCGATTCAATTCTTTGATTGCTTCCGAAGAGGATTCTTTTAGTTTGTCTTCTAATGAAAATAGACCAACTAATTCGCCTTCAACGGCAACACAGATAACAGTGCTTCCGTTGTTCAATAATTCTTTGAAAGATTGTTCCATGGAATCGGTTCTTATAGAATATTCTTTCATCATATCATATCTGCCTGCAATAATCGTTTTTCCATTTACTGTTCCGATTAATCCGGAACCGCTTAGGCTTTGAAACGAATCTGGTTGAACCAAAGAAATATTTTTTGATTTTGCTTTTTCCAAAATGGCGGCTGCAAGCGGATGTTCCGATTTTGATTCTAGCGACGCGGTCAATTGAATAAGATCTTCTTCCGAAATATTTTTTGTTTGAATATTAGATGTGACGGGTTTCCCTTCGGTAATTGTTCCGGTCTTATCAAATACGACAGTTGAAATCTTTTGTGCAAGCTCCAAACTTTCACCGTTGCGAATTAGGATCCCATTCGATGCACCGAGTCCCGTTCCAACAATTATTGCAGTTGGTGTTGCCAGACCAAGTGCGCACGGACATGCAATAATTAATACTGCAACAAAATTAATCAGCGCGGTACTGAATGCATTTTGATTGCCAACGATCAACCAGATTATAAAAGTAACAAAAGCAACCGCTATCACAATTGGAACGAACACGCTGGCAATTTTATCGACAAGTTTTTGAATCGGCGGTTTAGTTGCTTGAGCTTGTTCCACTAACCGAATTATTTGACCGAGCACCGAATTATCGCCAACCTCAGTTACGTTGAAATTAAAAGTGCCGTTTTTGTTGATTGTGCCACCAATGACTTTTGAACCGATATTTTTTTCTACCGGAATACTTTCGCCGGTAATCATCGATTCGTCAATTGCTGAGTTGCCCCAAATAATTATACCATCTGCCGGAATTTTTTCTCCCGGCTTGATTACAACAACATGATCTTTTCGTAGATCTGAAATGCTGATTTCATTTTCGGAATTGTTGACCAGTATTCTTGCTGTTTTAGGTTTTAGCTGCATCAATTTTTTAATGGCAAAATTAGTTTTTCGTTTTGCCTGATGTTCTAGCAGCTTACCCATCAAAATTAAAGTAATTATTACGCCAACAGTTTCAAAATACACATGAAGAATTTCGCCGTGCATTGAAGTTGAATCTGTAAAAAGAGTTGCAAATACGCTGTAGATATAAGCAGCGCCCGTTCCTATTGCTACAAGCGAATTCATCTCTGCCGAAAAATGTTTTAGGTTGGTCCAGAATATTTTGTAGAATCTTTTGCCGCTTACAAAAACAATTGGTGTCGTCAGTATCAGAAGAATTTTGCGAGTGTAATCGGTGGTAAATGGCCAAAAACTTTTGAAAAAATCGAAACCGGATAACATGCTTATCAAAAAAATCGGTAAGGTTAATACAGCCGCAAGAACAAAATCTTTTTTCAGCTGATCAAAATATTCATCCTTTGTTTCTTCTTTAAAATCGCCTGTAGTTATTTTTGAATCTTTATCTGCGATGGCGTCTATATTCAGTTTGTAACCGTAATCTTGAACTGCGGCTGCGATCTCGGCGAGTCCGGCAAAATCTTTATCCGTTTCAAACGCTACACGCTCTGTTGCAAGATTTACGCTGACATTTTTAACTCCGTCGAATTTGCTTATGGCTTTTTCTACCCGCGTAACGCAGCTGGCGCATGTCATTCCTTCAACGGGAATATTATAGTGTTTCATCGCTTACTTCTTCAATCTGATAGCCTGCTTCAATGATTGCAGCTTCCACTGCTTTAGAGTTAATCTTCGATTCGTCGTATCTCACTTTTGCAGAACCGATTTCAACGTCAAAAGATTCTAACCCGACTTTTGACAACTCTTTCTTTACTGCCATCACGCAATGCATGCATGTCATGCCTTTGATTTTATAATTTTTTGCTTTCATAACGTCTCCACTTTTTAATTGTCGAACAAAATTAATTACGTTATTCTTAAAGTGCGTTATAATTTTATAAAATAAAGTTACACAATTTTATGTTGGCGAAGATGCGAAATGGTAAGATTTGCCAACCTTATCGAGTGGCTTGCGCATGTTACTCGTTAGGTTTTTGAATTGGCTGGCGGAAAATCCGGTTACTTTACGGAATTGATTGGATAAATGTTGAACGCTGCTGTAGCCGAGTTTGTATGCAATCTCGCTTAATGTCAGCTCGCCGTATTTCAGTAGTTCTTTTGCTCGTTCAATCTTCTGAAGAATAATATATTGCTCGATTGTGATACTTTCCTGTGAAGAGAATAAATTGCTTAGATAGTGATATTCTAATTTCAGTTCTTTTTCCAGCATGGTGGAAAACTTAATATTTTCTCCAAGTATATTTTCTTTTTCATAAATAGTTTTAATAATGAAGTTTTTAATTTTCTCTATCACTTTAGCTTTCTTGTCTTCAATCAATTCGAAACCGTTTCTTTCCAATGCATCTTTGATTGTTCCCAGAGGTAGTTTATCTAATGGAAGTATAGTTTCAACTTCGCCCAAAGAAATATTCTTCACATTAATTTTTAATTTTGTTAGTTCATCTCCCACCACTTTGATGCAGCGGTTGCAAACCATATTTTTAATGTAAATAGTATTTCCTGTTTTCACGGCGGGTTTGTATCGATTCACCTGGAGCGCTTATCCTTTCGGTCCTTTACTCTTAAAACATGAAAATCATTTTCGTCTTGTTTATCATATTTGCTTATAATGTCTTCATCAAGCGATTTTAATGATTTATCAGTTTTTTGAGAGAGCGGTAATTTTTCTTTTGATTCGTTCCTTCCGTCTTTAACGGGTTGCAGTTCTTTGATAATTTGTACCCTTTTTGAATGACCGGTTTTTTTCGGTCTTTCCTTTTTGGAAACGGAGTTATTAGAGATGAATTCTTCCTTAGCCTTTATCTTTGTTTTAGAACCCTCTTTGATTGCAACTTTTTTTATTACCGGTTTTAATAATTCGTTCTTGTTCTCTACCGGATAAACATGTGGTGTGTCATCGGAGGGTTCATTGGTAACTTTAATCTCTGATGACTGAAGATCAACAGTTCCGCGCTTAAGTTTATTACGAAAGGAAATATAAGATACAATAAGCGTTACGGCTGCAAGAATTGCCGCAATTTTTAATGTTGTATATATGAGCGGTATTAATTCCATAATTTAAAATAGGAAATAATCGCATGCACAACAACGATGAAGGAATTTTGCGTGGTATTTTGTTTATTGTATTTTATGTAATAGCGACGTATCCATATGAAGAAAACTATCTGTAGTACTGTTGTCGTAGTAATTAAACAAATTAGCGTCAACTATTTTCCCGTGACGATCATATGGTTCCTCTTTATATTCCAAAATCTTGCGGTATTTGTTCGATCCATTCATTATTTCCAGTCGTGTTGCTGTTAAACTTGCTCTTTCGTTATGCCGACGGCGGAGATCTTCGTCTTTTTCTCGAACGTAGTCTTGTCGGCTGGTTACTTGAGTATAAGAGCGATTTTCTTTCCTATCATTCACAATTGGTTGTCTGTTGGATATTTGTTTGCTAAGATTTATTACTTGAACCGGCGACGGATTATTCTGCAATTTCACGGTGTTCATCATAACCGGTTTTGAAATAATCATACTATCCGGCACTGCAAGTCTTTCTAAATATAAATCCTTTCTATTTTTTGATTTCATCTTGAACGAAAGGTATGAAACTGTAATTATAAAAAGTAAGAGCGCAAAAAAAATAACTAAACTTGTGTATATAATGGGTACGAGAGTCATTTCAGTTCCTACGGTTTTACAGGTCTAAAAAACAAACATTGTACCATACAGAAAATAATAATTCGTTTTTATTTCTTACTTTTTTATTCAATGTTTGTCTCTGGCTTGTATGGAAGTGAGACAACAGAAAAAAGTTGAGACTATAACAAGTTTTTATAGACCTTATGAACTGTATTTTTTGTTTTTGTTCCGTTTTTTAATAATTTTACCGCCGCTGATTTCCATAACTTACTTAAATATTTGAGGTTAGGATGACCAAAGCTGATATAGTTGAAAAAATTGCTCTTGGAACAGGACTTACAAAACTGGAAACCGAAGCTATTGTCGAGGGATTCTTAAACACAGTAATCCATGCGTTAAGAGAGGGCAGAGGCATAGAGATCCGGGGATTCGGTAGCTACCGTGTTAAAAAGAAAAAAGCGCGATATGCTAGAAACCCGAGAACCGGCGAGAAAGTTTATGTCGGCGAGCATTATGTACCTGTATTTAAGTTTTCAAGAGATTTTAAAGATGCTGTTGATTCAGGAATGAAAGAAAATAAAACTACCGGGTAAATAACAATTGGTTTCGATAGATTACAATGAATGAATTGAGGTGCAATGTTTGCGGGGAAATGAATTCAACGAATGCAATTTTTTGCTCCGGTTGCGGAGCCCCGTTGCTTACAGAACATAAACAAGATATCGTTGAAGATGTTGTAGAATCTAAAAAAGAAACAGGAATCAAATCAAAATTTGTTACTAAGAATAAAAAAAAGAAAAGCATCGATGAAGAAGCTGCAGAGCAAAAACCAAAAGGACCCTCTAGAACTGCAATATTTTATTTAATTTTTGTTTTGATACTTGCCGGTGCTTTTATTTTGTATTCCTCGGGAATTTTTGATGGACCCGTAGTAACTCAAACTCGACAATTCGACAGTAACAATCCGCATGCTGGTGTCGATCTTAGCAGCTTGGAACAGATCAACTCGCTTGAAGAAAGAATCAAAAATAATCCTAAAGATAAAGAGATACAATTACAGTTAGCCCATTTGTTAAATGATTCTGGATTAAAAACCAGAGCAATAGAAGAATACAGGAAATACTTGAAAATGGATCCCAAAAATGCAGATGTATGGGTGGACATGGGAGTTTGTTATTTTGAAACCGGTAAGAATCAGGATGCAATCAATTCGATGGAACGCGCTTTGAAGATTCAGCCACAGCATCAGATAGCAAACTTAAATCTTGGAATTGTCAATATGTCTTCCGGTAATAAAGCGATAGCTATCAAGTACCTGCAGAAAGCAATCGAAATTGATTCAACAAATGAAATTGGACGAAAAGCCAAAGATTTAATTAAGTCACTTTAGAAGGAGAATCAGATGCCTTGCGGCAGAAAAAGAAAACGCCATAAAATGGCAACTCACAAGCGAAAAAAACGCTTGAGAAAGAACAGACACAAAAAGAAATTGAGATAACAATTTCATAAGCCACCTTAGCTCAGTTGGTAGAGCAGCGCATTCGTAATGCGCGGGTCGGGAGTTCAAGTCTCCCAGGTGGCTCCAAACAAATCAAAAGCGCAACTTTTTTTAATCCAACCGGCAGCTAATTTGCAAATTGATGACTGAAAATGGAGAATTAATCATCAATTTTGTCATCACTTTTTTGATTGCCAATTCACCAACTCAACGAACGTTTAAAAATGGAAAAAGCCGATAAACAAAATCTCGGAGGGTCTAAGCTCCCAACTCTTACCGACTTCTTTCCACCTTTCAAAATGAACTGAATAAAAAAAAGGATTCAGAACTAACGCCGGAGACAGTCACCGAATTCCTTTTTTGAATTTATTGGCTTACATAAGAAGCAGTTTCAACAAAGCAGTCAAGGATAAATACATTCTCTCTAAATCATTAATTTTGAATGCAGTGTATATCAGCAATAATTTTTTAATAGTCTGATCTCAAAATTTGAGGGATAATTCTTTAACTCTTTCCATCTCAAATAATCCCGCCGTGGATTTATCGGCAGGCGATTTTATAATAATTTAGTTGCAACGTTCTGCGCTGATATTGTTAAGTTTTCCAAAATAAAGATGACTTTCCTCTTGCTATTGTGTTATCCAGCATATGCCGTAGAGCATTTTTTTTCACTCCTTTATCAAAAAAACCTTGACAATCCCATACAAAAACAGTTATTTTGCAATTGAGTGGGTAATAGTGTTTAATATTCCCAAATAGTGGAAAGACAATGTTTATCGGCAGTTTTAAATATTCGGTTGATACAAAAGGAAGAATTAGTATCCCTTCCATATTTAAAAAATATGTGAATGAAGCAGCGAATGAAACCTTTGTAATGACTCGTGGAATTGTTAGGTGCATCGATGTTTATCCGCAAGATTTTTGGAAGGAAGAGGTTCTTGCGCGTGTGAACCAACTCGACGATTTTAACGAGGAAGAAGCCGCATTCAAAAGAATGCTGTTCGAATTAGCTGCCGAGTACAAACTCGATTCTCAATCGAGATTATTCGTACCCAAAAATCTTTTAGAGTTTGCTGGAATAGAAAGAGAAGTTTTTATTCTAGGTCAGAATAAAAAAATTGAAATCTGGAATCCAGAAGTTTATGATTCACACAAAAAAGAAAACGTAAAACCATTTGCAGAAATTGCAAAATCTATAATGCAGAAAAAACAGAAATGATTTTTCATGTACCAGTTTTACTTGAAGAAAGCATCTACTATTTGGTTACAAGGCAAGAGGGAATTTACTTTGACGGTACTGTAGGATTTGGCGGTCATTCTCAAGAGATACTAAACAAATTAAATATAAAGGGTAAACTGATTGCAACAGACAAAGACCAATCAGCATTTGAATATTGTAAAAACAGATTTGAATCCGATTCAAGATTTTCAATCTATCACACCAGTTTCACAAATATTAATTCAATATCAAAAATTGAGTTCATTGAAGAATTTGACGGCATCTTTGCAGACTTGGGAGTTTCTTCATATCAGCTAGATAATGCTGAATCTGGATTTACGTTCCGTGAAGATACTATACTTGATCTCAGGATGAATAAAAACGAAGGGTTATCGGCAGCGGATGTCTTAAACAGCTTTTCACAGGATGAGATCGCCAATATTTTGTTTGAATATGGTGAAGAAAAAAAATCAAAGCTGATTGCGAAAAAAATAATTGAACTTAGGCAAAAAGAAAAAATCTTGCGCACTTTTCAGCTCAAGAAAATTGTAGAAACCGTTACGCCTCAAAGATATCTGGTCAAATCATTGTCGCGAATATTCCAGGCACTTAGAATATATGTGAACAATGAACTGGATGATTTAAAAGTCTTTCTGGATAGATCCATAACTCTGCTTAAGAGCGGAGGAAGAATTGTAATTTTAACTTATCATTCTCTGGAAGACAGGATCGTGAAAGAAAAATTTAAATATGAAACGCTAACATGTATTTGTCCCCCGGGAACACCGGTTTGCATTTGCGGAAAAAAACAACGTTTGAAATTAATTACGCATAAGCCAATAGTTCCATCGGAAGAAGAAATAATTTCAAACAAACGGTCAAGGAGCACAAAACTGCGCGTTGCAGAAAGAGTATAACAAATGAAAGGATCGTCGTTAAAGAATTTTTTAGTGATAGTAGTTGCCGTTGCCGTTCTCTTGTTTACTTATGTAGTTACTCTTACTGAAATAAAAAGAATTAACAAGGAAAAAATTTACAAGCGGCAGTTGCTAAATGAAAGAAAAAATAGAATTGAAGCAAAAGTTGTTGAGATACAAAAACTAACATCGGAAGATAGAATTGTAAAGTTTGCTCAGGATTCGTTGGGAATGATAAGACTTGGCGATAACCTCGATGCAATTCAGGCTTCAATAGAACAGATAAAGCAAATTGAAAAACTTGTAAACGACAAATATGATTAACTCTCGTGCGCTCATACTAACAGCAGGAATATTGCTAATGTTTCTTTTGCTGGTAGCAAAACTATTCACAGTTCAGGTTACCAATCATGAGTATTATTCTCTGGTAGCTGAGCGTCAACAGAACAAGCCGCAAACTGTAAAAGCCGAACGCGGAATAATTAAAGATTACAACGGAGAAGTTTTGAGTTACACCAGGGACAATATTTCGTTTTATGCAGACAGGAGGATGATGACTCAACAAAAAGTTGAGAGCATCTCTTCGGCGTTTTCAAATGTCTTTGGTAAGACAAAACAATATTACAAGAAATTAATCGACGAGGGCGTTAATAACGTTTGCCTCGAAAAAAAAATAAGCATGGATAAAGCATTACAGTTAAGAAAACTTGTTGTTGACGGGTTATTCTCGATGGAAGACTTTACAAGGGTTTATCCATACGGCAGTCTTGCATCTCACGTGCTTGGTTTTGTTAACAAGAGTGATATGAAAGGAATTGAAGGGGTTGAAAAAAACTACGATAAATACCTGACCGGCATTGATGGAAATTATATTTACGAACGCGACGTGTTGGGAAGAATTTTGTCCGTCGATGAAAAACAATCTCAAGCACAGATCCCCGGTAATACAGTAACACTAACCATCAATAAGACGTATCAAAAAATTTTAGAAGAAGAACTTGCCGCCGGTTTGCAAAAATACGGTGGTGTATCTGCAGTCGGTATCATAATGAATCCGAACACAGGTGAGATTTATGCATTGGCAAATTTACCGGATTATGATCCGGCTAACTATGATTTGTTTCCTGCTGAAGCCAGGAGAGACAGAGCAATTACTGATACATACGAACCGGGGTCAACTATTAAGCCGATCATTATGTCGATCCTGTTTGAAAATAATTTTGTGAAAGAAGATGAAATCATCGATACCGAAAATGGTGTCTATAGATTAAAGAACGTACCTATACTTGATACTCATAAATATGATAAACTGGCCGTTCGGGAAGTATTAGAGCAATCTAGTAATATAGGAATGGCAAAACTTTCTGCAAGAATTCCCGACGAGATGCTTTACAAATATTTGAGAGACTTCGGATTTGGCAATGCAACTGCTGTAGACCTGCCGGGAGAAGCAGACGGTTTTCTAAAAAATCCGGCAAACTTTTCTGCTATTTCAAAAGCATTCATTTCGTTTGGTTATGAAATTGCCGTGACACCGCTTCAGCTTATTAATGCTTACAGTGCAGTAATAAACGGCGGAACTCTTTTGAAACCTTTCATTGTGAAATCAATTATCGACAGCAATGGTAAAACAGTTTTTGAAGGTCAAACAGAAAAAATTAGAACCGTCGTTAGCAAGCAGACATCCGACAGACTTAAGCGAATAATGGTTGGTGTTGTTGAACACGGCACAGGTACAGAAGCGCAGCTCGATAACGTTTTAGTTGGCGGTAAAACCGGAACTTCGCAGCGGTTGGTAAACAGCAATTATTCCGGAAGCCAGCACAACTCAACATTCGTTGGATTTTTTCCGGCAGATCATCCACAGATAGTTTGCTTGATTGAAGTAAGCGCACCGAAAGTTGGTCAGTATGGAGGATTGGTTTCGGCACCTATCTTTCGCGGGATAGCAAAACGAATGTTGCAAGCCGATTTAAATCTTGTACCGGATAGAAAAAAAATTGAGAGAAAACAAAATTGGGTTGATCTGCTGATGGCAAATTTGAAAACTGTGCCGAAACCTGTTGCAAGATCGTACCAAAATGTAGCCGAGGAAAAAACGGAAAATTTTCGTCAGCGGTTCACAACAGATGAAAATAAAAATGTTGTTCCGAATTTAGTTAATCGATCGGTGAGAGATGCTGTTGCATTGCTTAATCAGTTAGGTATGAAATACAGGATTAACGGAATTGGAAAAGTTGTCTGGCAAAGTCTGGAACCCGGCTCGCAGATAAAACAGGGCTCAGTGTGTATTCTCAAATGTGAACAACCAATTAAAAAAACTTTGACGAGTTTAAACTGATGAAGTTGAGCGAATTGTTAGATAAAGCAAAAGTTGTGCAGGTGATTGGAAATGCAGAGCTGAAAGAAATTACAGACATCACAATTGATTCAAGATTGACCGGTAAGAACTCGCTCTTTTTTGCAATAGAAGGTTTCAAAACGGACGGTCATAAATTTATTCAGGACGCAATTAATCAAGGCGCATCGGGTATTGTTCTGCAAAAAGCAGATGCCGTTCCGGATCAGATGTTTGCTCATGCCGGCTGTGTGAAAATAGTAGTTAAGAACAGCAGAAAATCCCTGGCAGAAATTTCGAATATTTTTTATGGCGAACCGTCTAAAAAACTAATGCTCATCGGAATCTCCGGCACAAAAGGAAAAACTACCACTGCATTTTACATAAAGAATATTTTTCAGATAGCCGGTTACAAAACTGGATTGATAGGCACTATCGCAAATTATATAGGCGAACGCGAAGTTAAAACCGCATTGACAACACCTCAGGCAAATGAAATTAATGCTCTTCTTTCGCAAATGGTTTCCGAAGGGTGCACACATTGCGCCATGGAAGTATCGTCTCATGCTTTACGCTTAAATAGAGTTGATTACATGAACTTCGACATAGGAATCTTTACTAACATTACTTCCGATCACATGGATTACCATAAAACGTTCGATCACTATCTTGAATCGAAAAAAATTCTGTTCGATATAATTCCGCAAATCGGAAAAATTATTTTCAATGCAGATGATCCGAATTCGAAATCCATTCTCAAAGATTCCAAAGCAAAAAAATATTCTTACGGTTCGGTTTCGATAAGTGACTTTGTTCTCGGCAACATTGAATTTACACTCGATGGAACAAGTTTCATTCTCAATTACCTCGGCAAGGATTATCATATAACGACAGGCTTGGTCGGGCATTTCAATGCATACAACGCTTCCGCTGCGTTCGTTACTGCAATTGTCAGCGGGATCGATGCCGGCACAGCGATTAAAGGTATTAGAACGACACCGCAAGTTCCCGGAAGATTTGAAGTTGTTTCCGAAAAAAATAAAAAAGTGATTGTTGATTATTCACACACATCGGATTCCCTGCTTCAAGCTTTGAAAGCCGTTCGTCACATTGTAAAGAAAGAACGACCGGTTTACACAGTGTTCGGCTGCGGTGGAGACCGCGATAAAACCAAACGCCCCGTGATGGGAGACATAGCTGCATCTATGAGCGATCGTGTTTATGTAACGTCGGATAATCCGCGCACCGAAGATCCTTTCCAGATCATTGATGATATTTTGAAAGGAATCAAATTCAACAATTACCGTGTTATTGAAAACCGCGAGGAAGCAATTCGTTCGGCTGTTTTTGAAAGCGAAGATAACGCCGTGATTTTGATTGCAGGGAAAGGACACGAAAATTATCAAGAAGTCAATGGAGTGCGAAAGCATTTTTCGGATAAAGAGATTGCACAAAAATATTTAGCCGGATGGGCAAAATAAAAATTACAATTGGAGACTTGTTCAACATTACACGTGCGGTGATCTATAATCCCGACCTTTACAAGCCTGTTTCTTCGGTTGTAATTGATTCAAGAAAAGTGAGGAAAGGTTGTTTGTTTGTAGCGATTAAAGGAGAAAAATTCGACGGACACGATTTCGTTTTCAAAGCAATCGAAAATGGTGCGCATGCAATTGTGGTGAATGAGAAAAAATTTAAAAGATTTGATTCATTACGAATACCGGTTGTAACTGTGAACGATACGACAATAGCATTCGGAGAAATTGCCAGGACATGGCGAAATAAATTAAAAGCAAAAGTAATTTCAATTACCGGCAGCAACGGTAAAACTACTGTGAAGGAAATGATTGCAACAATTCTAGGCGAAAAATATTCTGTTGTAAAAACTGAAGCGAACAACAATAATCATATTGGCGTTCCTCTGACAATTTTAAATGCCGGTGAAAAATGCGAAGTGCTTGTTCTTGAACATGGAACAAATCATTTCGGAGAGATTGCGTACTCGGCGGCAATTTCTCAGCCGGATTACGCGTTGATAACTAATATTGGCGATTCCCATCTGGAATTTTTGAAAAATTGCGAAAGTGTTTACAAAGAAAAATCGGCTTTGTTCGATGCGGCAATAAATTGCCGCGGTAAAATTTTCGTAAACATTGATGACGCGATAATCAGCGCTCGAACCAAAAAATATAAAAACAAAATTACATTTGGATTCAAAAGCTCCGCCAATGTGAGGGGGAAAATGCTGGGTTATACCAACGACGGCAGAACAAAAATTAGAATTCAAGACGGCAGGAAATTTGAAACGGTTCTTCCGATTTACGGAGAATCGAACGCGAAAAATTTTTTAGCTGCATCTGCTGTGGCATTGGAATTAGGATTAACACCAAGGCAAATCGTTAACGGTTCTAAGAAATTAAAATCGGTTTACGGGAGGCTGGAAGTGAAAAAATTCAAACATGCAGTTGTAATCGACGATACTTATAACGCGAGTCCAGCATCAACGGAATCTGCAATCGATCTTGTTCAAAAAGTTAAAAAGTTCAAGAAAAAATTATTTGTCCTCGGCGATATGTTTGAGCTGGGTAGCCAATCGGCTAAACTTCATTCTTCGTTAGCCAAAAAATTTTCTCCGGACAAAAATACCACGGTGCTTACTGTTGGCACCATGATGAAAAATCTGCACAAAAAATTAAGAAAGATAAAAGTAAGATCAATTCATTTCCATCTTCGCGAAGCTTTATCTCTCTATCTAAAATATGAAAAGATCGAAGATTCCGTAATTCTGGTTAAAGGTTCGCGCGGAATGAAGATGGAAGAATTCGTTAACATTTTGGAGACAAGGTTTGAATAATGTTTTACTATCTTTTTGATTGGGTAAATCTACGTTTTAATCCGCCGGGGTTTGATTTGTTCCGATTCCTCACATTTCGTTCCGCGCTTGCGGCAATCACAGCGCTTGTTATGTCGCTTTATATCGGACCGAAAATTATCAATAAGTTGAAAAAGCAGCAGGTTGATCAGCCTATACGCGATGACGGACCAAAGACGCACAAGAAAAAAGCAGGCACTCCAACAATGGGCGGATTGATAATTTTATTTTCGGTTGTCCTGCCGGTTATATTGTGGAGCGATATAAAAAGCACTTACATAATTCTTGTTTTGTTCGGAACAATTTTTCTGGGTGCCGTCGGTTTTCTAGATGACTATCTCAAAGTTGTTAAAAAACTTCCGCAGGGGTTAATTGCGCGCTACAAATTAATCGGGCAAATTTTTGTTGGGCTAGTTGTTGGCATTGCAATTTATTTTTTGCCGGAATTTGCGCAGTTCAACACACAAACAACTTTGCCGTTCTTCAAAAATTTGAATTGGGATTTTTCATATCTCTACATACCGTGGGTTGTATTTATTATCACTGCAATTTCCAACGCTGTCAATCTTACGGATGGACTTGACGGACTTGCCATAGGAACGATTATTATTGTAATGCTTGCGCTCGCCATTATTAGTTATGTTAGCGGAAACGTGATCTATGCGGATTATCTGAATATTATGTATCTGCCGGGATCGGGAGAACTGACGGTTTTTATTGCAGCGATGATTGGTGCGGGACTCGGATTTCTCTGGTTCAATTTTTATCCGGCGCAAGTCTTTATGGGAGATACGGGTTCGCTTGCGCTCGGCGGCGCATTCGGTGTTATGATGATCTTGATCAAAAAAGATCTTCTTATTCCGATACTTGGAGGAATTTATTTTGTCGAAACGCTCTCGGTTATCATTCAGCGTCTTTATTTCAAGTACACAAAAAAGAAATACGGTGAAGGCCGCCGCATGTTTAAGATGGCACCGATTCATCATCACTTTGAGCAGTTAGATTGGGCGGAACCGAAAATTGTAATTCGTTTCTATATCATCACAATAATTTTGGCAATAATCAGTTTGGCGTCGTTCAAGGTTAGGTAATGGATATTCGAGGTAAAAAAATATCAATCATAGGTGCAGCTAGAAGTGGAACCGGCGCAGCGAAACTTGCAAAAAAATTCGGAGCCGTTCCATTTGTGAGCGACAGCAGTCCTAAAGATAAACTGGAAAAATCGATTTCGATTTTTGAGTATGAAAAAATTGCTTATGAACTTGGTGCTCATTCTGAAAAAATTTACGATTGCGATTTCATCGTAACAAGTCCCGGCGTTCCTAGCGACACGCCGGTTTTGAAGAAAGCAGAAGAAAAAGGAATCAAAATTTTCAGCGAGGTTGAATTTGCTTCCTGGTTCTGCAAAGGTGAAATTATTTCGATCACCGGAACAAATGGAAAGACAACGACAACTTCTTTAATGGCGTACACGCTGAATATGGCTGGAATAAAAAGTTACACAGCCGGAAATATAGGCGACGCTTTTTCCAAAACCGCTCCGCTGGTAAATGAAAATGAATTTGTTGCGCTTGAAACTTCCAGTTTTCAACTGGATTTCATTGATCGTTTCAAACCGCGTTTTTCATTGATACTAAATATCACGCCGGATCATCTTGACAGGTATCACAATAATTTTGACGAGTACATTGAATCGAAATTGAAAGTTACGGCAAATCAAAATGAAGAAGATTATTTCATATATAATGCAGACGATCGGTACATTAAAGCGAATTTGAAAAATAAAAAAGTTCGGAAACTTGCCTTCTCGTTGAAAGACGAATTGCCAGCCGGCGCCTTTTATAAAGAAGGCAAGATGTTCTTTGCCTGGTCTGGAAAGGTTGATGCCGTTGCATCGGTCACAGATCTCTATATCAAAGGCGAACACAATTTGGCAAATGCCCTTTCGGTGCTTGCCGTTGCAAAACTTCTATCCATACCGGATCAAAAAATACGTGACGCATTTTCTTCATTTAAAGGCGTTGAACACCGTCTCGAATTTGTGCGCGAGCTTAACGGTGTAGAATTTGTTAACGATTCTAAAGCGACAAATGTTGATTCGGTTTGGTATGCGCTAAGAAGTTTTGATAAACCTCTCTATTTAATTCTTGGTGGAAAAGACAAGGGGAACGATTACGAACGCTTGAAAGAGTTAGTTAAGAAGAATGTGAAGAAGATTTACGCGATCGGTTCATCTGCACAAAAAGTTTACGATTACTTCCATACAATTGTTCCTACCGAAATCAAAGACTCGATAGAAAGTTGTGTGAACTCGGGCAGAATAGAAGCTGAGAAGGGAGCGATTGTTCTTCTATCACCGGCATGCGCAAGCTTCGACATGTTCGACAATTACGAACATCGCGGAAAAGTTTTTAAAGAAGCGGTAAACAAATTAGTTTAATGAATACGCTTGTCAAAATATTGATAATTTTTGTAGTGATACTGATTGCGCTCGGTTCCATTATGGTATTGACAGCAAGCGGAACATACAGCCTGATGCGATTCAATAATTTGTATTTCTTGTTCAAGCTGCACTTGTGGAAAGTAATTGCTGCAATCATTGCGATGGTTGTGTTCTCTCTGATTCCTTACGACAAATACCGCAACCACAGCAAAAAACTTATGTTCTTAATCATTACAGTTTTAGTGTTAACGTTTTTGTTCGCTCCGAAAGTAAAAGGTGCTTCAAGATGGATTGATCTCGGGTTCATTCAATTTCAGCCGTCTGAAGCAGCGAAAGTTATTTTAATTATGCATCTGGCAATGATGATAGAGAGAATGGGTGACGACCTGAAAGATTTCAAAAAAGGGTTCATGTTTCCGCTGATATGGATTGGAATAATTAGCGGATTGGTTTTGATTCAGCCGAATGTAAGCACAAGTGTTATTATTGCAATAACCGCTTTTGCTCTTTTGTTTTCCGGCGGCGCAAAATTGAAACACGTCTTCGGAGTAATTTTTTCTGCGGGCTTTGCTGTTGGCGGTGTAATCATGTTGTTCAAACATTCGCGCGAAAGGGTAATCACTTTTATCGAAAGTTTGATTAACGGCGGCGACATTAACATTCAGGTTAAGCAGGCAAAGATTGCATTAGGCAGCGGAGGATTTTTAGGAGTTGGACTAGGACACAGCCGGCAAAGTGATTTATTCCTCCCGGAATCATACGGCGATTTTATTTTTTCAATTCTTGGCGAACAGATGGGATTTGTTGGCGCAGCCACAATTTTGTTTTTGTATCTCGTTCTGTTTCTCACTTGTCTCGTCATAGCAAAAAAAGCACAGGACAAATTCGGTCAGCTTCTCGTTCTGGGATTGGGATTCAATATAATAATAAGTGCATTTATAAATGCGGGGGTTGTAACCGGCTTGCTGCCAACAACAGGCATCACGCTTCCATTCATAAGTTTTGGCGGAACATCAATAATTCTTTTTGCAGTATCAATTGGAATAATTGTGAATGTAGGAAGACAAACTGTAAAAACAACCGAACTTAAAATTGCGCAGGTAGGATGACAGGTAAAATTCCATACCGTTTTGTATTTGCCGGTGGCGGAACCGGCGGGCATTTGTATCCCGCGATTGCAGTAGCCCAGCAAATTCAGATTATGAAACCGGAATCGGAAATTTTATTTATAGGTGCAAAAAGCAAAATTGAATCCCGCATCGTTCCCGAATACAAATTTGACTTCAAATCAATATGGATAAGCGGTTTTTCAAGAAGGCTGAACATGAGCAGTATTCTTTTTCCGTTAAAAGTTTTTATTGCTGCAATTCAATCGTTGGCAATCTGTTTCTCATTCAAACCGCGCGTTGCAATAGGAAGTGGTGCATACGTTTCCGGTCCTGTTATTTGGGCGGCATCGGTGCTGGGAGCTAAAGTAATTTTGCTCGAACAGAATAGTTACCCCGGTGTTACGAACAGAGTGCTCGAAAAAAAAGCGGATGAAATTCACCTTATGTTTGAAAAATCGAAAAAATATTTCCGCAATCAATCGAAATTAAAAGTTACCGGCAATCCGGTAAGGGTGAACTTAAAACTGGGGGACAAATCGAACGCCAAAAAAAGTTTTGGTCTGAATCCTTCAAAGAAAGTTTTGTTGATAATTGGCGGAAGTGGTGGCGCGCTCTCGATTAATCGAGCTGTAGCACGAAATATAAAAGGATTAAACGAAAATGGAATTCAGGTAATCTGGCAGACGGGACAATCTTACTTTGATCGATACAAAAATCTCGAAAACGATTTTGTAAAAGTGATACCGTTTACAAGAGACATGTCGACCGCATATTCTGCGTGCGATGTAGTACTTGCGCGTGCCGGTGCAACAACGATTGCCGAGATTTCGCATCTCGCGCTACCGGTTGTTTTCGTTCCATCGCCGAATGTTGCAGCTAATCATCAGTATCTAAATGCAAAAGCACTGAAAGAAGCTAACGCTGCAGAATTAATCGAAGATAAAAATATTGAAACGGAATTCTTATCTGTTGTGAATAAATTGTTGTTCAACGAAGCCCGTCAGGAAAAATTGAAAAAAAATATTTCCGGGTTCGCAAAACCGTTTGCTGCAAAAGAAATAGCCGAACGGGCGATTAAATTAGCGGAAGTATTCTAATTAATGGTAACGAGAATGAGTAACAAAAAACAACTAACAATTTCTAAACAATTATCTATAGCCGAATTCAGAAGTACGGTTTTGGCTGTTTGATTTTGTTAATTGAGGTTTTACTGGTCTGTTGTAGCGGAGTTGAGTTCTGGTAATGGTTGATAATCTTTTGGCAATAAGAAGGGAAGATTTGTTATGATGATGAAGACAATTAAAAATATTCATTTTATTGGTATTGGTGGAATAGGAATGAGCGGTATCGCAGAAATTTTATTGAGCCAGGGATTTACAATAACCGGTTCCGACCTGAACAAAACGGAAGTTACAGATCGTCTCGAGAATTTAGGAATAAAAGTTTTTGAAGGTCATTCGGCAGAGAATTTGAAAAATGCAGATGTTGTCGTTTACTCTTCAGCGGTGAATCTGGAAAATCCGGAAGTGAAGGAAGCTGTTGCAAAAAAAATTCCCGTTATCAAACGCTCCGAGATGTTAGCCGAGTGCATGAGAATGAAATATGGAATCGGGATTGCCGGAACACATGGAAAGACAACAACAACTTCGATGGTTGGACTTGTACTAACCGAAGCCGGAATCGACCCTACGATTATAGTTGGCGGAAAATTGAGTTCTCTCGGCGGAACCAACGCACGGTTGGGCCGGGGTGAATATATCGTTGTTGAAGCGGATGAATTTGACAGAACATTTTTGAAATTGACACCAACGATTGCCGCGCTCACAACTTTGGAAAAAGAACATCTCGATACATACAAAGATTTGGATGATATAAAATCTGCATTTGTAGAATTTGCTAACAAGGTTCCGTTCTTCGGTTTTATTGTTTTATGTCTCGATGAACCCGCGCTTCAGGATGTTATTCCGCAGATCAATAAGAAAATTTTTACTTATGGAATTACACCCCAGGCAGACGTTCGTGCGGTAAATATTACTCACTTGCAAAATCATTCCGAGTTCGGGGTGATTTATCTTGGCAAAGAACTCGGCAAATTGTGTATCAACATCCCCGGTTTGCACAACGTGAAAAATTCTCTTGTAGCGGTTACGATTGCAACACAGATGGGCGTCGAGTTCAACGTGATCAAGAAAGCGCTCGAATCATTCCATGGTGTTTACCGCCGGTTCGAAAAAAAATATGATAACGACGTAATGGTGGTTGACGACTATGGTCATCATCCGACCGAAATAAATGTAACTCTTGACGGAATCCGCCGCGGGTGGAACAGAAGATTAGTTGCTGTATTCCAACCGCATCTATTTTCCCGCACACGCGATTTTTATGCTGAGTTTGGCAGATCGTTCTTAAACTCGGATGTTTTCATTTGTACAGATGTTTACCCGGCACGTGAAAAACCGATCGAAGGAATTAATGGATTGTTAATTGCAGATTCTGCAAAAAAGTTCGGGCACAAACATGTTTACTATGAACCGGATAAAACTAAGGTTCCCGAGCTTCTTCAAAAAATTTACAGAAAGGGAGACATCATCATTACGATGGGCGCAGGAGATATCTGGAAGTTCGGTGAAAAGTTTGTTCAATTTTTGACGGAAAAACAAAAATAGATTCATGAAATCGTTGGGAAAAATATTAAGCGCACTTTCTCTGGTTATCACTCTTGGCTTGGTAATCTATTTGTCTGTTAATCTTAAGTCGGGCAATGGTTATAGCATTCAGGTAATTGCGCTGGAAGGAAATGTTCATCTTACGAAAGAGCAGTATCTGGGTTACGCAAACTTGCTTGATAGGGATGGCTACTCCAGTCTTACTTTGCAGGTAATTAAAGATAGAATTGAAAAGCATCCTTACGTTGAACGCTCCGATGTCCGGTACGATGGCAACGGGCAAGTTTCAATTAGGATTAGAGAAAAATCTTTTATGGCAATTTTGCTGAATGACGATAACCAGTTTATCGTTACAGATAAACTGCAAGTACTTCCGGTTTTCGATCAGACAAAAAAAATCGATTACCCGGTTATAGCAAATTTATCGGTGGACGGAACAATTCAGCCATTGTTTTCAATGAAGAAAAATTTCGATATGGTAACTGCAGCAAAAATTATTTCTTCGGTTAAGCTTTTGAATCCAGAATTATACGATTCACTTTCTTCAATCGATATGGAAAACGGTGGTGACATCGTTCTAAATCTTTCGTCGGTGAATTATCCAATCAAAATCGGTCGCGGAAGCGAGATCAGAAAAATTGTTTACTTAAATAATCTTTGGAATTACTTGAAAGGAAAAGAAATTAATCAATATTTGAATTACGTTGACCTGCGTTACGGCGGACACGTATACCTTGGAATTTCAGAAACGCCTGAGGGCAAAGTAGAGACGAATTCAAACGAGAGCATGCCTACCCACTCCGTAGAACCGGAGACGAGGGAAGCAGGCATGCAAGGTTGAAAATTATGAAGAAAAATATAATAGCAGGACTCGATCTCGGCACAACAAAAGTTTGTGCCGTAATTGCTGAACAGGCTGAATCTAATATTAATATTCTCGGGTTCGGAGTTGCACCTTCCGAAGGATTAAACCGCGGATTGGTGGCTAACATTTCAAAAACCGCCGAAGCGATTAACCAGGCATTGAGTGTTGCAATCAACAGAGCAGGTTTAACGGTTAAAGAACTTAACGTAGGAGTTGCGGGCGAACATATTACGAGTTTGCGTCATAGAAATTATGTAACGATCAGCAATCCGGAAAAAGAAATCACTCAAGATGATTTGGACCGTTTGAGAAGCGATGTTCAGACGATAAGAATTCCTTCCGACCGGCAGATTCTTCATATCATTCCCGAAGAATATTTTGTTGATTACCAGGGCGGTATCGACGATCCGATTGGAATGAGCGGCTCAAGGTTAGAAGCGGTGAATCATGTTGTGCTTGCTTCAATTCCGGCAATTCAAAACATAAAAAAATCGGTCGAGCGTGCCGGCTACACAGTGAAAGATTATGTGCTTCAACCTATTGCATCAAGTTTTGCTGTGCTCGAAGAAAACGAAAAAGATTTGGGAATTTTGCTTGTTGATATCGGCGGCGGAACAACTGATCTGGCAATATTTCATAAGAAAGCAATCAAGCATACTAAAGTAATTGGAGTTGCAGGCAATCAAGTTACAAACGACATACGCGAAACTCTTGGTATTGTTACAGCAGATGCAGAAATGCTGAAACGCGAACATGGTTACTCAACCGAACAAGCAATGATTAAAGAAGAAGACTTATACATAAAAGGCATTGGCGGAAGAGGGAACATCAAAATACCTCTCTCGCTTTTAACACAAATTATTAGCATAAGAATGAAAGAACTTTTTTCAATTATTGATAATGAACTCCGTCACACCGGATTCAAAAATAAAATTAAAGCAGGTGTAGTATTAACGGGGGGCGGTTCTCTTCTAAAGGGCAGCACAGAATTGGCTGAAGAAGTTTTCGGAATGCCGGCACGCATCGGCGTTCCTCTCGATCTTGGTTCGGGCTTATCGAAAGAAGTAGAGAGCCCGGAGTTTGCAACCGTTGCCGGATTAATCCGCGGAGTTCCCGGAAAAGTATCGGATAGTTTTTCTGTTGGAAAGAGCGTAAGCGGCGAAAACAAATTTAATGTAAGCAAATTGTTCAAAAAGGTACAAGAATTTTTTGACAAACTATAAATAAAACACCACAACAAGGAGGAATCATGTCAGCTATGGAAAAACGGCCGCGTTTTTTTACTCTTGAAACACAAAGACCATTGTCAGCTCAAATCAAAGTTGTAGGAGTTGGCGGTGGTGGCTGCAATGCTATTGATAGTATGATCAACCGCGGATTGAACGGGGTTGAATTCGCTGCTGTCAATACAGATGCGCAAGTGCTCGAAGAAAGTTCGGCATTGCACAAAATTCAAATTGGCACAAATGTTACTCGAGGGCTTGGTGCCGGTGCGGATCCTAACGTTGGTAAAAAAGCAGCAGAGGAAGACCGCGAAAAAATTACCCACGTTCTGGAAGGTTCGGACATGGTTTTTGTTACTGCGGGAATGGGTGGCGGTACAGGAACGGGAGGCGCTCCTATTGTGGCATCGATTGCAAAAAGCCTCGGCGCTCTCGTGATTGGTATAGTTACAAAACCGTTTACGTGGGAAGGCAAACAAAGAATGAAAAATGCAGATGAAGGAATTGCCGAACTCCGTCAGTATGTTGATTCGCTGATCGTTATTCCGAACAGCAGAATTCTTAGCATCATTGATACTGCAACTGCAGCGCGTGCAGCATTCGATAAGCCGAACGAAATTCTTTACGAAGCTACACGCGGTATTTCAGATATAATTACGATCAAAGGAATTATCAACGTTGACTTTGCCGATGTTCGTACGGTTATGAGAGACAGTGGACAGGCATTGATGGGCTGTGGAATTGCAAGTGGAGAAAACCGCTCGATTGAGGCAGCGCAGAAAGCGATTTCATCGCCGATGCTTGAAGGTGTTTCAATTAAAGGTGCAAAAAATATTCTTCTCAACGTCAGCGGTTCGGCTAATATGACAATGCAGGAAATTGAAGCCGGCAACAATGTAATTTTTGAAGCAGCAGGCGAAGAAGCGAATGTAATATTCGGCGTCGTCAACAAAGAATCGATGACCGAATATATTTCATACACCGTAATTGCAACCGGATTTGAAACGAAAGCAAGCGCGAAGCCGATCAGCAATTTGAGAACGGAAAAAGTTGAACGTAAAAATGACCTGCCTGACCGGCAAACCGGGAAGAAAGTTAGCAGCATCGGTGCGGCATTCTCTACAAAGAAAGGTACCGATCTTGAAAACAGTGAGGACCTGAATATTCCAACTATCCTTAGATACAACAAAGGGGATCTGGATTTGTTTGCACGTAACGCAAACATTGAAAGCGGATTTAGAGCCGAACATGTTGATTATCAGAATGATGATTTCAATCCAAACAAAAAGAACAGCGATGAGGAAGACAGTTCGTCGTTCTTAAGAAAAATTATGGATTGAGTTTATTTAGAACGAGAGCTCACACCGCTTCGACTCCGTCTCATAGAGTCTGCCTTGGCAGCGGACTGGTTGAAACGGGCAGGAGTAAGAGATAGAGTTTCTTCTATGTTGTCCTTTATAAAGCCGTATTTGGTTTTCGCCTTGTTGTGGTGAACAGTTCAGAAAATCATTGCGGCTTTTATATTTTAATAAAGACATGTCGCGGGTAGTGTTGGTCAAACTAAACCAGACAGCAGTAAGGTTTTCGGGAGTTATTATTTTGTAAAATTACTTTTGAGACAGCCCCTCGAAATGTATTATATTGCACACCACATTCGGAAAGATTCTATCTATTCATATGAAAGAACCTGAAGTAAACATAAATTTAGCTAAAGAACACGGGCTCACAGAAGAAGAATACGGATGGATTTGTGAGCGGCTGGGAAGAACACCAACCTTTACAGAATTGGGTATTTTTAGCGTGATGTGGAGCGAACATTGCAGTTATAAAAATTCGATTGTACTACTTAAAACTTTGCCAAGAAGCGGCGGAAGGCTGCTTGTAAACGCCGGTGATGAAAATGCCGGGCTTGTTGATATTGGCGATGGACTTGCAATTGCATTCAAGATTGAAAGTCACAATCATCCATCTGCAGTTGAACCGTATCAGGGTGCCGCAACCGGTGTTGGCGGAATCTTGCGCGATATTTTTACGATGGGAGCCAGGCCGATCGCATGTTTGAACTCGCTTCGATTTGGTCCGTTAACCGATCCGCGCACGCGCTATCTGTTCGAAGGAGTTGTAAAAGGCATAGGCGATTACGGAAATTGTTTCGGAGTACCGACCGTTGCAGGAGAAGTTTTCTTCGATGAATCTTACAAAGGCAATCCTCTTGTAAATGCGATGGCAATTGGAATTGTTGATTCGAACGGTTCGATATCGGCAGTTGCAAAGGGAAAAGGTAATCCGGTTATGATTGTTGGTTCATCAACCGGTAGAGATGGAATTCACGGCGCAACTTTTGCATCGGAAGAAATTTCTGAAAAGTCGGAATCGAAACGCCCGTCGGTTCAAGTTGGCGATCCATTCACAGAAAAACTTTTGCTTGAAGCTACTCTTGAAATCATAAAGCATAATTTAATTGTTGGAATTCAGGATATGGGCGCTGCTGGCATTTCGTGTTCAACATCGGAGATGAGTGCAAAAGGCGGATCCGGAATGATAATAGATCTGAACAAAGTTCCATTACGCGAAGATGGTATGAGCGCTTACGAAATAATGCTTTCGGAAAGCCAGGAAAGAATGCTCGTTGTTGCCAGGAAAGGCTATGAGGAAAAAGTAAAAGAAATTTTTGAGAAGTGGGATTTGAACTGCGAAATTATTGGCGAGGTTGCCGACGAAGAAAAATTGGTAATTAATTACGATGGCGAAAAGAAAGCCGAAATTCCACCGGTCGAATTGGCTCTTGGGGGCAATGTTCCGGTTTATATCCGTGAAGCAAAAGAACCTGCGTACTTGAGCGAGAAGCAAAAATTTAATTTGGAATCTTTACCGGAACAAGGTAGTGTTTCGGAAATTTTTGAAAAAATATTTTCGTCTCCCAACATTGCATCCAAACGATGGGTCTATCAGCAGTATGATTCTTCCGTTAGGACAAACACAGTTATCGGTCCCGGTGCCGATGCGGCTGTGATCTATATAAAAGGAACAGACAAAGCCATTGCTGCTAAAACAGACTGCAACGGAAGATACGTTTATCTCGACCCAAAAGAGGGAACCAAAATTGCAGTTGCCGAAGCGGCACGTAATGTCGTTTGCACCGGCGCAGCTCCGCTTGCAATTACAAATTGTTTGAACTTCGGCAATCCGTACAAACCGGAAATGTATTGGACTTTCAAAAAATCAATTGAAGGAATGGGTGAAGCATGCAGATTCTTCAATACTCCTGTTACCGGTGGAAATGTAAGTTTCTACAATGAAAGTCCCGACACCGCTGTTTTCCCGACACCTGTGATTGGTATGGTGGGGCTTATAGAGAAATTGGATAACATCACAACGGCGGAATTCAAATGCGAAGGAGATTTGATTTATCTTTTGGGTGAAGATTACGAAGAAGTTGGCGGCAGCGAATATTTAAAAGTTGTTCACGATTTGGTTACAGGAGAAATTCCTAAGATAGATTTGCAAACCGAAAAAGATTTACAGAGTTTGCTTCTGACCATGGTTGATAACGGATTGATTCGTTCTGCTCACGATGTTTCTGATGGCGGACTTTTATGTGCTCTGGCAGAATGCTGTATTCTGAACGATGAGAAGCCGGTCGGTGCAAAAGTGAAAATTCCGGTTAAGACGAGAGAAGATTTTTCATTTTTCTCGGAAAGTCAATCACGCATAATTGTTTCTGTCGACCCGGAGCTGAAGGAAAAATTTGAAGAGACCGCTTCCAAAAGTTTTACACCGTTTATGCTTTTGGGTGAAACATGTGGAAAAGATTTATGTATAAATGATCAATACGATTTTTCGCTGAATCATCTTATGGATCTGTATTACTCATCGATCCCGAAAAGAATGATTCACACAAAAGGCTGATGGATGACGGTAGTCAAAATTGTAAAAAAAATCGGCACGCTCATACCTATATCAAATTTTCGAAAAATTTTGGATTTTCTAAAACATTATGTCATCGGCATTTTCAAAAGGATGGACGAGCATAATTTGTTTCTTGCCGGCGCTGGAATTTCTTTTTCTCTCTTCATTGGCATTATTCCGTTTATACTTCTCGCATTTTCACTCCTCGGAAATGTTTTTGACCAGGCAACAATTGAAATGCAAATGCACGGTTTTATCGATCAGATCATACCGTATCCCTCTTATGCAAACTACGTGAAAAAAATCATCAGTACACGCTTGCCCGAAGTGATTCAGTACAAAACTGCTGCCGGTTATCTCGGCGCATTAGGGTTGCTTATTACGTCTACGTGGATTTTTAGCAGCATTAGAACAATATTGAATCAGATATACAATGTGAAGATACAGCGCGGAATAATTTACGGGTTACTTCGCGACATATTGATGGTGGTTCTAATGCTGATTCTTGTTACGGTGGCAACATTTCTCGCGCCGTCTGTAAACATTATTTACGAGATTACGAAAAATTCCGATTTTGTTTTAGTCTATACAAAAAGTCCGTTATGGAAATTTTTTGTTTATCTGCTTTCATTTATCCTATTGTTCATAATGTTCTTTGCGCTGTACTACTTGATTCCGTACGAACAGTTGGGAAAGCGGGTAGCGGCAATTAGCTCGTTTTGGAGTACAGTGTTCTGGGAAATTGCACGCTTCATTTTCGGTTACTATGTAAACCATATTTTAGGTACAAGCGCGTTTTACGGCGCTTTTGTTTTGATTATCGCCGTCATGTTCTGGGTGTTTTATTCCTCGTGTCTGTTTATTATTGGTGCGGAAATCGGGCAGCTCTACCGCGAACGTCACCAGTCCAAATTGAAAGTTGAAAATGAAACGTCGCAATAATCTAATAAAACTTTCCAAAGAACATCACAGAGAATTTATAGGTGTACAGCTTGCAAAAAGAAATACGCCAGTGTATCATGAATACTGGCAAATACACAGGGCAAAGGATAATTCCTGCTAGTATTCTGGAAAGAAGATTTACGGAATCATTTTTGTGAGGAAGAAGATATTTTGATTTCTACAATCTACGGTGTGAATAGAGCTTTGGATCGGCTGAATCTGCAGGTGCTGCAAGAACACAACTCATAGAGGAAGCAATTGCAGATTTGGAACAAAGCAAAAATCTTTATGACAATCTTGGTAGGTTCGGAATGGTGCTGGAGAAACATATTCGATTTGAAGAAAGAGAAGGGTTTAAGAAAATTCAGGAAACATTTAGCATCGAACAGTTGAATAAGATTGAAGATAAATTAACAGGTGCATAACATTAATTTCAGGAGTACCTATGGCGTTAAGAAATAACTTTCTGCACAGACTGAATGACAAATTTCTGTTCCTCCTTCTTTTTACAATTTTCTTAACATTTCTGTTCAATACTAATACCCGCACTCAATCGAGATCCGCACAAAAAAGTAACTCTGAAATGAACGGCCAGGAGCAAAAGGAGCTCGATAAAGCGAAAAAACTTAAAGTAAAAATTCGCACTAAACGGGTTGCGTTTTACACCAACACCGGTACGCTGCCGGTAAAAAGAACCCTCACCGAAAAAATAATTTTTTACAGGAATGGCAACAAGAAAGAACAAATTCGTTACACAAGCTTGGGACAAATTGAAGTAAAGTATGTTTATAAATATGACTCGAAAGGGAATTTGATTTCTTCAGAGAATCAAGATGGTAGTGGAAAGGTAGCTGCACGACGGCTTTCGAGGTATGACAAAAACGGAAACGAAATTCAAAGAACAATTTACGACAGCAGGCGTCAAGGGGAAAACAAACTGTACTTTACTTACGATAAAAATAATAATCTCATCGAAACAAAAAGTTATTCTGTTAAAGGTGAACTGCTGGCAGATATCAATCTGAAATATCAAAATGATCTTGTAGTGAAAATCATTACTAAAGACGGCAAGGGAAATATTATGGAAGAAGTAAATTCATCTTATGATTCCGCAGGAAGATTGAGCCAGGAGAAGAAAGTATCTCGGGGTAAACCGTACGATATCAACTACAAATACGATGAAAATGGAAACTTGATTGAAGTAACTAATCCGCAATACCAAAGATTTTATGCTTACGATGAGAATAATAATCTGATAGACGACAAAATGTTTTTGGCGGGCGGTTCCCGGCAGTTCATGGTCAAGTTCACATATCTTCCAAACGGTCTTCAGCATGAGGAGATCCGTTATGATAATAACGACAAAGCTGCTTTTTACGGCGAGTATAAGTATGAGTATTACAAATAACTTTTATGATAAAATTTCTTCCGCTTGGCGGCGCAGATGAAATTGGCGCCAGCTGCTTTTATCTGAATATTGATAACACCGGCATTCTACTAGATTGCGGAATTCATCCGCGAAAATTTGGATTCGGGGCATTGCCAAAATTCGAACAGCTGGAAAATCTTCCTCTCGATTTTGCTTTTATAAGTCATGCTCATCAAGATCATATCGGTTCTCTTCCGTTTCTAATTCAATGTTTTCCACATGTTGTGATTTATTCTACCGTTCAAACAAAAGAAATTTCGAAACTCACTTTGCACAATGCTGCAAATATTCTGGCAGCAAAACAAATTGAAGGAACGGGCTTCAAGATTTATACGCACGAAGAAATTGATCTTTTGGTTAGAAGTATACGCGGATTAAACTATGATGAAAAAATAGAACTGCGAGGATTAAGGCATTCTTCGTCCGAATCGATTTGGATTACTTTCCTCGATGCCGGACACATTCTTGGCTCTGCCGGAATACTTATTGAATATTGCGAACATAAAGTGTTTTACACCGGCGATATTAATTTGAGCGGTCAATCGGTAATGGTAGGAGCCAACATAAAAAGTATCCGGAACGTTAATACTTTGATTTTAGAATCTACATACGGTGGTACGGATTCTCAAAAACTTGGAACGTGGAAAAGCGAAGAAACAAGATTTGCAAAAGCAGCTAACCGGATTTTACGCAACGACGGCTCTATTTTAATTCCAGCTTTCGCTCTTGGCAAAACTCAAGAGCTTCTTGCATCAATTTATTTGTTGATGAAAAAGTGCCTGCTTACGGAAACAAATGTCTACACGGGTGGAATTGCGAGGGATATTTCAAAAATTTACGATTACAACCGGTACATCGTCCGACATTCCGATCCGGGTCTCGAGCTGGGAGAAGTTCCCCAAATTGATTTGTTTGAAATTGAAGACTATAACATTTTTAAAAAAAGTCCAGGTATAGTGCTTGCGTCTAGCGGCATGATGCTTCCGGGGACAACATCTTATAAACTTTTAGATTACTGGTTGAGGCAAGATTCATTTGCCATTTTTAGTGCGGGCTATATGGATCCGGAAACTCCAGGCTTTAGAGTTGTCAACTCGAAACGGGGAGAAATAATTCAGCTGTACGACTCCAGCGCACAATATGAAGTTAAATGTGCGATTCAGAAATTTTATTTTTCGTCTCATTCAAAAAGGGAAGAGCTTCTTCAAGTGGTTGAAAAAATCAACCCCCAAAAAGTTGTGCTTGTTCATGGCGATCATTATGCGAAGGATTGGCTTGGCTATAATATTCTCAAAAGTTTTCCGCAAACGCGTCTCTATTCAGCCGAATTGCTGAAAGAAATTATAATAGATTGAATTAGATCAGGACTTTATAGGGGCAGAATCATTACGCTGGATTTTTTACTGAAAGACCTTTATAAAACAAAAATGATCCGCTCTTTTAATGATAGACCCTTTGTTTTATCGAATAAGCAAAAACTATAATTCTTTATCGGAGTTTAATTCTTTAAAGATTCCGAAAGCTTTTGCTGAGAAGATAATTATAAACAATAACATAGCTCCCAACAATAATATAGTCTCCAAATCGAACCTTCCTACATGTGGTTTTAATCTATAACAAATTTTTCTGAAATAAAGTGCCAAAAACCGGGGGCTGATTTTGACGAAAACAAATAGGCAAGTTTCCTTTTCGGTTAGTAATGATTGATGAAAGGATGATTCAATTCTATGAAACGGTAATAAATTACAAAACTTCTAATTCAATGCATGGTGGTTGTGAATACACGCTTATAATTGCTTTTGTATCGTTGTACTTTACAACCAGCTCCAGTGCTCGTGGTTTAACCAAGAAAATTTTAGAACAGGAAAAACATCTGACCAACCTTGAAATGAAAGTTACCGGTATAGAATTAACGATTGATTTCTTGAAAATTACAGACTGGCAAATTCCGGATTCGTAAATATAGACAGTCCTCAATATTATTTAAAACAAAAACAACCTCACACTTACGTATGAGATTGTTTTATTTTTGTAGCGGGGATAGGACTTGAACCTATAACCTTCGGGTTATGAGCCCGACGAGCTACCAATTGCTCCACCCCGCGATATAATTTTTTTACAACCTTCGGATTACTAGTCCTTCGATGAAAATCATAGTCGAGATATGCCCGATTCGCATCAATCGTTGATAAAAACGCTCTCAAATTTTTTTTGTAAAACAATTTTTTCAAACTCGTGGGCAAAATATATTGAACCATCGAGGCAATGTCAAATTAGTTCGATTGAACCTTCGTAAGAAATAAAATTTACTCATTGATGTTACGCAGGGTTTGGACTTAACAAATGAATTTTTGTTGTTTGTAGAAAATAGTAGTTTCACAATTATATTTTTTCATTGTAGATCAAACCTTGCATAAGGTGTGTTACTTAAATCGATTTTAAATTACTTGCTACTTATTAGCTCATTCACAATATTCGTATCAACTTATCAAACGCTGTATGCTTAGATCTCTGTTAATAAAAGATTATGCGCTGATCGAAAATATCGAAGTTGAATTCGGTAAAGGTCTGAATATAATTACGGGTGAAACCGGCGCCGGTAAATCAATTTTAATTGATGCTATGGGTTTGCTTTTAGGTGAGAGGGCTTCTATTGAGATTGTAAGAAAAGGTGCAGATAAATCAATAGTGGAAGGCATTTTTGAAATTACCGGCAATAAAAAGGTTTGGAGTTTGTTGGATCAAAACGAAATTGAAAATAATCCAGAACTGATCGTTCGCCGTGAAGTTTCTCTGAAAGGAACCAACAGATGTTTCTTGAACGATACTCCTGTAACCTTAAATCTAATTAAGGAAGCAGGTGATCTGTTGGTTGATCTTCACGGGCAGCACGAGCACCAATCACTGCTGCGAAATGAAACTCACATAGAAATGCTGGATGAATTTGCTGGCATTGATAAATATTTATCGGAGTATCGAAAATATTACGATGAACTGACAATGCTATTGAAAGAGAAGAAGGCATTGAAAGAAAAAGAAAATTTTTTGAGAGAGAAGCGTGAACTTTATGAATTTCAAATCAAAGAAATTGATGCGGTTTCTCCTCGAGAAGATGAAGAAGAGAAGTTGGAAGATGAATTGAAGATTTTGCAAAATTCCGAACGGCTTTTATCACTCTCGAACGAAATTTATAATATCGTTTACGACAGCGAGAATTCGATACGGGATCGTTTGGCAGAAGTGAAGACTAAACTTTTCGAACTCTCACAGATCGATAAGTCGTTTTCAGAAAGCTTGAATGAGAGTGAAACTGCATTAGCTTTGCTCAACGAAATCTCCTCGCAAGTCAGGACTTACAAAGATAGAATTAACCTGGATCAGAAAAATCTTGAGCAAGTTCGGGAAAGACTTGGGGTGTTAAATCTGCTCAAGAAAAAATTCGGTGGTTCATTGAAAGCCTTAATTGAACATCGCAAGAAAATAGGAGCCGAATATGAACTTGCGGAAAACTTTTCCGTCAAGTTGGATGAAATAAGCAGTAAGGTTGATCTGTTGAGACAAAACTGCGGTGAACTTGCGAAGAAGCTCTCATCAGAAAGAAAAGTGATTTCGAAAAAAATTAAAAAAGAAATAGAGGAAGCATTAAAATCTGTTGGTATTTCAGACTCCAATTTTCAAGTCAAAATTGAAAATGAAAAAGCTGACGACGGAACAGAGAACTTCATAATTGTCGATTCGGCAAAATATAAATATGATTATAACGGCATCGATAAAACAGAATTTTTTATTTCCACAAATGCCGGAGAAAATCCCAAACCGTTAATCAAAGTTGCTTCCGGCGGCGAAGTTTCCCGAATAATGCTTGCGTTGAAATCCATTCTTGCAAAATCCGACAAACTTCCAATTCTTGTCTTCGATGAAATTGATACTGGCGTAAGCGGACGCATTGCTCAAAAAGTGGGACAAACGCTAAAATCTCTTGCGGTATATCATCAAGTTATTGCTATAACACATCTGCCACAGATAGCTGGTTTGGCACATCTTCACTTTGCAGTGGAAAAGAAAAAATTAGGTAGCCGTGTTGTAAGTTCAATCCGAAAGCTGAATGAACATGAACGGATAGAAGAAGTAGCTAAACTTATGAGCGGTGAAAAAGTTACGGAAGTCTCTTTGAACGGTGCGCGTGAATTGATGGGATTAGACAAAAATTAAATTTGATTGCCAGCACAAATTAAGTCTAAAACCACTATTTTCTTTACCAAGAGAGTTTAGTTCATTAAATTCACACAGGATATTAAATCAAATAGGAGAAGAGTATGTACAAAAGACTTTTTTCTGTATTTATCATTCTGGGGTTGTTTTGCTCTGCTTCGGTTAAAGCACAAAGTTTGGGAGAAACGTTATCCAGCCTTTCCAGTTCGGTAGGTGTTGCGTATGTTAAACCGGTTATCTCTGCATTCGGTTCAAATTTAAATTCTGGATGGGTATCTCAGGTTCCATCTGCAACAACACTTGGATTTCATCTCGACCTAAAAATAATTGCGATGGGTTCGTTTTTTTCCAGCAATGTAAAGAACTTTGGTGCACAGGGAGGATTCTATTTTTCCGGAAGCCAGGTAGATCAGATTCTTCAGAATTCCAATCTTACACCTGCAACAATGGGTCAGGCTAATTATAGTGATTTAAGACAGGCTATGATTTCGAAACAGTTCAGCGTTACATTTTCCGGTCCAACAATCATTGGTAAAAAAAATGATTATCTGAAAATTATATTTCCGGCTCAGACAGTTACTTCAACGAACGGTCTTAATTCTTACACTGTTCAGCAATATGCAGTCAATATACCTCAGGTTTATGGCTATCTAGATGAATTAGCCGGATTTCCAACCGCAGCAGCTCAGCTTACAGTTGGAACTGTTTTCGGAACCAATGTGGCAATAAGATATTTTCCTGACGTTAATATTCAAAACATGGGAAAGTTTAGTTTCTTTGGAGCGGGTTTTATTCATAATATCGGTGTTTGGTTTCCAAATCCTATACCGCTTGATCTTGGTGTTGGTTTCTTTACTCAAAGAATGAAAGTTGGAGATATTTTTGAAACCAATGCAACTCAAGCCGGTTTATATGTAAGTAAAACTTTTGGTTTTATTATTTCGATAACTCCATACGCAGGAGTAACAACTGAAACATCCAAGACAACGGTTTCGTATAATTATCAATCTAATCAGACTATAAACGGTGTTCGGGTTCCTCCTGTAAAAATTTCGTTTGATCTGAAAGGAGAGAATTCTAACTCCGCCGTAATCGGGTTCAATCTTCGTCTTGCTGTTGTGAACATTAATGCCGATTACAAGTTTGCAAAGATAAACACTGCAAGCGCCGGTATCTCATTCGGATTTTAGTTTTCATTAAAGTTTTTGATCTGCTGAGTGGTTGTGTAAAAAGTAATTATTCAAAATTATGATCCGTTAGAATCGATTTAAATGTGAGATATCTGTGCGCTATCTTTCATAAAGAGTATTACTTTTTAGACAGCCACTTCTCTTTTTTATCTTTGTCCTAAAATTTTAAAAAGTTATGTCTTGAAAAACACCGCTATTTATATTCATATTCCGTTCTGCGATCACAAATGCATATATTGTGATTTCTACTCCATTATCTCGTACGAAAATATTTCCTCTTATTTAACATTTCTCAAAAAGGAAATAGAATTTTATTCGGCAAAATATTCTTACGACAGGAAGATTATTTCTATCTATTTGGGCGGAGGAACCCCCTCGTTCTTGCAGCCTGAATATATTTCGGAGATTATTGAACATGTAAAAAATATATTTTCTATTGCAAATAATGCCGAAATAACTATGGAGACTAATCCCGGCACTGTGAATAAACAAAAGCTTGCGGGTTTTAGAAAAGCCGGTGTGAACAGAATCAGTATCGGTATCCAATCATTCGACAACGCCGAATTGAAATTCCTAACACGAATTCACGATGCCGGAACTGCAATTAGAACCGTTTATGATGCGGCTGAAAGCGGTTTCGAAAACATCAGTCTCGATTTGATTTTTAACCTGCCGGATCAAACCAAAGAAAAATGGAAACTGAATCTTGAACATGCAATAAAACTTCCGATCAAACATTTATCTGCATACAGCTTAATTTTGGAACGAGGAACAATCCTTAATAAAATGGTTCTTGATGGAAAAGTGAAAATGCAAAGTGAAGATCACGACGCCGGCCTTTACGAAGCAACGATCGAATTTCTTACGGGCAACGGATTCAATCAGTATGAAGTATCGAACTTTGCACGCAACGGATTCGAGTGTGTTCACAACAATGTGTATTGGCGCTATAAAGATTATCTGGGGTTCGGTACTTCGGCTCATTCATTTGCCGACGGCAAGCGTTGGTGGAATTTTTCTTCGTTAACATTTTATAATAAGTCGGTTGGTTTGAAAGGTCACGCTAAGATTGGAGAAGAAATCCTAACTGCAAATGAAATGCTGGATGAATACGTAATGCTTGCTCTCCGCAGTAAAGGATTGGATTTAGTAGATCTGAAAAACCGTTTTGGAAATAAATGGTTGTTGCAAAATCAAAAATTGCTGGATCATCTTAAGCAAAAAAAATTTCTCATCGAAAAAGAACAACTTCTTTTTTTCACACCGAATGGGTATGCAGTTTGCGACGAAATACTTTCCAGACTTTCTTAAGATAGAACTTTGGCTCGTAATAAATTTTAGGTTTAAATCTTAAAAACCCTTTTTTGAAATTGAGGTTCAAGATTAAGGAAACACTGTGGAGTCGAGGCTTTTTTTAGGAATTAATTCCTACCAAGTTAAGAGCCGTGGGTCTTGTTCAACCCCCCAAAATAATTATGATAGGTAATTGAAGCGGTAAAATTTTAAATTTGCTTTTAGAAATCTAAACCATTAGGAGATCCGGTCATGAAAGAAAAAAACAATTTATTGTTGCCACTCTCTATATTAGCTGGTGCAATAGTTGTATCGGTAATTATTTTTTCGCTTGTCTGGAAATCCGCAAAGAGTGCAGATCAAACTATAACTGTTACCGGCTCTGCGAAAAGACAAATTGTTTCAGATTATGGAATTCAACGCGTAGCATTACAGGCAACGGCGCCGGATAGAAAAACTGCCTATCAGACTCTGGTGCAACAATCGCCCGTTGCTTTGAAGTATCTGGAGAAAAAAGGTTTTACAAAAGAACAGATAGAAATATTTGGGATTAACGGTTATCCCGTTTATCAGGTCGCATCAAATGGTGCAATAACTCAAAACATTTCGCATTATTTTTACAGCCAAAGAATTGCAGTACATTCGACGGATGTTAAGAAAATAAAAGAGCTTTCACTTTCCATGAGTTCTTTGGTAGAACAAGGATTAAATATTAATGTAGAACAGCCGGAATATCTTTATACAAAGATTGATGATCTGAAAATAGAAATACAAGCCGAAGCTGCAAGGAACGCTATGGATCGTGCGGCAAAGATAGCAGCGTCTACCGGGCGAACTTTAGGTACGCTTCGAAGTGCACGGATGGGTGTCATTCAAATTACTCCCAGAAATTCTAATACTGTTTCCGATTACGGAATCAATGATGTGACTTCAATCGAAAAAGAAATTACCGCTGTAGTCAGCGCTTCGTTTAAGATAGATTAAAAATTACATTACGCAGAAACTTTGTATGAGCTCTCATCGTTAGAAAAAAGAGTTCGTAATTCTTCCGAAACAAATCCTGTGTAAAAAACTTAACGAATTTTATTAGACAACTATATGAGGTAAATATATGCATACAAAAAAAATTGCAATATTAGGATGCGGAAACATAGGTAGTGCTATCGCACATGGATTGCTAAAATCCGGAATGTATAAGCCGAATCAATTATTTGTAACGCGCCGGTCCGAAGAAGCATTAAAGAAATTTTTAGATAAAGGTTTCAAAACTACTTCCGACAATGCTGATGCAGTTAAAAATTCGGAAATTATAATAATTGCTGTTACACCCCAGCAACTGGATGGAGTTGTAGATGAAATCCGAAACGTGCTGGATGAAAAATATCACGTTGTGCTTTCTGTTGTTTCGGGTGCTTCCGTCAAACAGATTAAATCTCATATTCAGAAGAATATCCCGGTTGTTAGAGTGATGCCGAATACTGCAATCGCAATCCAGGAATCGATGACGTGCATCAGCGCAGACGAGCATGACAGGGCAGCGCTTGAAGTATCGAAAAATATTTTTGATCAGCTCGGCAAAACGGTTGTAATACATGAAGAGTTAATGGTTCCTGCTACTGCATTATGTGCTTGTGGAATAGCGTTTTTCCTTCGAGCGATCCGTGCTGCCTCGCAGGGCGGAATTGAAATTGGTTTCCATGCTGAAGATGCTTTGTTCATGGCGGCGCAAACTGCAAAAGGAGCCGCGGCAATGATAATTGATGGCAATGCTCATCCCGAGGGTGAAGTTGATAAAGTTACTACGCCGCGCGGCTGCACTATTACAGGATTGAATCAAATGGAACATTCCGGATTTAGTTCGTCCCTCATAAAAGGTATTGTAGCTTCTGCGGAGAAAGCTAAACATCTTTACGCGGTCGATAAATAAATTTTTTGTTAATTTTTGTATGTACTAATAGAGGTTTGCTTATTCAAGATAATCTTTATATTTTTATGCCATCCATTTCGCCCCTCGAGGGCGATTTTTATTTGTGTAATATGGAAAAACAGCAAGTTTATAGTAGAATTGAAGAAATAGTTAAAGCTCATGGCTTTGTATTGGTCGATCTTGCCTTCCGCGGCGATCACCATCTTAGAATTATTGAAGTTTTTATTGACGGTGAAAAGGGAATTACGATTGATGATTGTACCGGTGTCAGCCGGTCGATGAATGAATTAATTCAAGCCGAAAACCTTATTGAAGGTAATTACCGGCTGGATGTTTCTTCGCCCGGTGTGGAAAGGCCTCTGAAATTTCTGGTTCAGTACGGAAAGCATATCGGTAGAAAGTTTGAAATCGAATTCAAGTACGGCGAAGAAATAAAAAAACTGATCGGAAAATTAACCCGAATCGAAGACGACAATCTTTTTTTTATGGAAAAAAATTCCGAATACAAAATAAATTTTTCCAACATCGTCAAAGCAAAAGTTTTAATTAGTTTTTGATCATATAGGAGTAGTAAATGAACACCGAAATAGTGGAATCCTTTGCACAGATGGTTCGCGAGAAAAGTCTTGATAAAGATGTTCTTGCAGGCATCATTGAAGAAATATTCGGTCTGATGGTAAAAAAGAAATACGGACAGGATGCCAAGTACGATGTGGTTGTTAACATGGATAAGGGCGACATCGAAATATTTCTCGAACGAATCATAGTTGACGAGGTGAAAGACCCCAGTTTCGAAATTAGCATCGAAGATGTTAATGCTAAAGGTAACCCCGACGAGTTGGAAGTTGGCGAAGATTATGTTGAAAAAATAGAACTGCATGAATTTGGAAGACGGCTAATAAATCTTGCAAGACAAAGTTTGAACCAGAGAATCCGCGAAATTGAAAAGGAACTTGTATACAACGAATACAGCGAAATGCTCGGCGAAATTGTTGTTGGCGATATCTATCAAGTCCGGCGGAACGATGTTCTTGTAAATCATAACAAGAATGAATTACTTCTTCCAAGAAATGAGCAGATACCGCGCGAGAAATATAGAAAAGGCGATACCGTTCGTGCTGTTATTAAAGAAGTCAGAAAAACTCAAAATGGTCCGTTAATAATTATTTCACGCGGCGATAATCTTTTCTTAAGAAGATTGTTCGAAATTGAAATACCGGAAATCTACGATGGAGTGATAGAGATCAAAAGCATTGCACGCGAACCGGGCGAAAGAGCAAAAGTTGCCGTTGAATCCTCAGATGCCAGAATTGACGCTGTGGGTGCCTGTGTTGGTATGAAAGGCGTCCGCATTCATGCGATAGTACGTGAGTTAAATAATGAGAACATAGACGTGGTAAATTTTTCCGACGATCCGGTTGTGTTCATTCAAAGATGTTTGGCGCCGGCTAAACTTAAACAAATTGACATCGATGAGGAAGCAAAAAAATGTGTCGTAACTGCCGATAGCGATCAAATATCCCTAATTGTCGGGCGAAACGGCGTCAACATTCGTCTTGCAATGAAATTGAGCGGTTACGAAATTGAAGTAATTAGACAGGAAAAACCGTTCGAAGAATACGAAGAAGATATAGAACTGACAGAACTGCGGGAAGAACTTGGCAACGAGATTGTAGACCTTCTTATTAACAACCGTCTTGATTCTGCACTCGAAGTTCTTGGTGCCGGCGTTGATAAGTTGAAAGAAATTGAAGGGCTAGACGAAGAAAAAGCAAAACAGATAATTGAGATTCTCGAGAATCAATTTGAAGAAGAAGAGTAAACTAAACACTAAACGGATAATCTAACAATGCCGGAAATACCTAAATCTTCTAAAGTACGACTCTACAAATTTGCAACAGAGTACAATCTCTCTACCGAAAGTCTGACCGAATTTTTGCAGAAGAAGGGATACGACGTTAAGTCTCACATGACAATCCTTTCGGATGAAATGCTCTCCGACATAAAATCTCACTTCAAAAAAGATATTGAGAAAGCAGAGAAGCATTACAAAAAAATTTCGGAGTTTCATAAGAAACGAGGTGATTATGCCGAAGCAGAACATGAAGCTGCTGTTCCTGAACAACCTGTTATTGAAACTTCTGCCGAACATGTGGCAGAAACCCCGGTTCAGATGAAACCCGAACAAAATGTGGCAGTTGAAGAAGAAGTTCAAGTTGAAGTTCAGGCAGAGCGCGAACAGCAGGCAGAAGCTGTAACAGAACAAGCTGAAGAAACGGAAACATTCAAAACAAAAAGTGAAATTGAACTAACCGGTAAGAAAAAGGGACTTACTATCGTTGGCAGAATTGATCTCGTTGAAAAGCCGAAAGAAGAAACAAAGGCACTGGAGACAATACAGAAAGTTACAGTTGAAGCTGTTGCCGAAGAAGCACCGGCTGAAAAGAAAAAGAAAAAGAAGAAAGTTCTGAAAGCCAAGAAGAAAACTAAAGCTCCGGAAGACGGTACCGAAGATATTACAGTTGTAAAAAAGAAACGCAAAATAAAACGGCTGGAAATTGATATCCGCGAAGTTGAAGATGCAATTAAAAGAACTTTACTTAGCATGGATGAATCTGCCATAGGCGAACGGGCATCTGTTCGCAAAAAGAAAAGAAAAGAAAAACAGGAAATTCATGATAGAATTCTTGAACAAAAAGAGCTAGAAAAAACCAAAATCAAAGTAAGTGAATACATTGCCGTTAATGAACTTGCCAATCTGATGAAAGTTCCGGTCAGCGATGTAATACAAAAATGTATTTCGTTGGGACTGATGGTCTCAATCAATCAGCGTCTCGATGTCGAAACGATTACATTGGTTGCCGATGAATTCGGTTTTGAAATCGAGCTGGAGGAAGAATACAAGGCAGATGTTGAAGCAGACACTCCCGATCCAATCGAATTTCTGAAACCCCGTCCGCCGGTTGTAACAATTATGGGTCATGTCGATCACGGTAAAACCTCACTGCTCGATTATATTCGCCGCGCTAATGTTGTTGCCGGCGAAGCAGGCGGTATTACGCAGCACATAGGAGCGTATAAAGTAATTCTTGATGATGGGAAACAAATTACATTTCTCGATACGCCCGGCCACGAAGCATTTACTGCAATGCGTGCTCGCGGTGCACGTGTCACAGATATTGTTGTACTTATTGTTGCAGCCGATGATGCTGTAATGCCGCAAACGGTTGAAGCAATCAACCATGCCCTGGCAGCTAATGTGCCTATTATTATTGCTATCAACAAAATTGATAAACCTAATGCAAACATCGAGCGTATAAAACAACAACTTGCAGAAAGAAATATTTTGGTGGAAGATTGGGGCGGAAAGTATCAGAGCGTAGAAATTTCTGCAAAGACCGGAAAAAATGTTGACTTACTTTTGGAAAAAATCGCTCTTGAAGCCGAATTGCTTGAACTCAAAGCAAATCCGGATAGAACGGCGCGCGGCACAATTATAGAATCACAATTGGATAAAGGTAAAGGTGTTACTGCAACTGTTCTTATTCAAAAAGGTACAATGAAAATTGGCGATCCGTTTATTGCCGGCGTTGTTCACGGGCGTGTACGCACAATGTTTGACGAACGAAACAAAAAAATTTTTGAAGCCGGTCCTTCAACTCCGGTTCTTGTTCTTGGATTCGAATCTGCTCCTCAAGCCGGAGACAATTTCACAGTTGCTCAATCGGAACGGGATGCCCGTGAAATAAGTTTGAAACGAATGCAGTTGAAACGCGAGCAAGACAACCGTCAAGTCCGGCATATTACTCTGGATGAAATAGCAAGTCAAATTAGTCACGGCGGTTTCAAAGAGTTGCCTGTAATTGTGAAGGGAGACGTTGATGGATCAATCGAAGCGCTGTCGGATTCGTTGATGAAATTAACAACGCAAGAAGTCTCGGTGAAAGTTATTCATAAAGGTGTTGGTGCCATTTCCGAAGGCGATGTTCTGCTTGCCGCTGCTTCAAGAGCGATTATAGTAGGATTTCATGTAAGGCCGAATACCAACGCACGGAAATTAGCCGAACAGGAAAAGGTTGATATACGTCTTTATAGTATTATCTACGATGCAATCAACGAAATCAAATCTGCTCTCGAAGGAATGCTATCGCCGGTTGTTTCGGAAGAAGTTGTTGCAACAATAGAAGTGCGGGAAGTTTTCAAAGTTCAAAAAGTTGGAACCGTTGCCGGATGTTTTGTTCAGGACGGAAAAGTTACGAGGGGTAATAAGGTACGTTTGTTCAGGGAAGGCATTGCAACTTACGAAGGTGAGCTTGGTTCATTGAAACGTTTCAAAGACGATGTTCGCGAAGTTGAAAAAGGTTACGAATGCGGTCTAAGCATTGCCAACTTTAACGATATTAAAGTAGGCGATATTATTGAAGCGTATAAATTAATCGAAACAAAAAAGAAGCTTAACTAACTATGACTCATAGATTGAATAGGGTTTCGAGCTTGATCAAAGAAGAATTGAGTTTGATTTTTCTTCACAAAGTTCGCGACGAAGTTTTTGGAACAATAACTGTAACGAATGTAAAGATGAGCCCGGATCTCCGTCACACAAAGGTTTATCTCTCGGTTTACGAAAAAGATAAACGGAACGAAGTTTTGGAAAAAGTAAACGAAATAAAAGGAATGATTCGTTCGGAACTGGCTTCGAGAGTTCGGATTAGATTTGTACCGGAACTTCACTTTTTTATAGATGATACGCTGGATTATGTGGAAAAGATGGAAGGGTTGTTTAAAAGGATTCATTCCGGAGATAGTACAGATGATGGCGGTAGCAAAAACAACAATGCCTGATTACGAACCGGATTTCGGGAAAGGGGAAATAATTTTGCTCGATAAACCTATTCAAAAAAGTTCTTTCGATATGGTTTATAAAGTAAGAAAGACGGTGAAAATTCAGAAAGTAGGCCACGCAGGCACTTTGGATCCACAAGCTACAGGGCTCGTTCTTGTATGCACAGGCAGAATGACAAAAGAAATTTCGAATCTTCAAATGTTAGAGAAGACTTACGCCGGAATTATTTCGTTGGGCAGAACTACGCCGTCGTTCGATGCCGAAACAGGATTTGATTCGGAGAAGAGGTTTGAACATGTAACGGAAAAAGAAATCTTTGAAACGAGAAATTTATTTCTGGGCAGGATCACACAAGTTCCGCCGATGTATTCTGCACTTAAAAAAAGCGGGAAAGCGCTTTACCGTTACGCTAGAAAAGGTTTGGAAATTGAAAGAAATCCACGTGAAGTATTTATCTCTAAATTCGAAACAAAAAATATTGATCTTCCCGATATTGAATTTGAAATTAGTTGTTCGAAAGGAACCTATATACGGGTAATAGCAAATGATTTTGGCAAAATATTAGGTTGCGGTGCTTACTTGAAAAAATTAAGACGAACTCAAATCGGCTGCTTCAGCGTAGATGACGCTTTCACGATAGAAGAGTTTAGAGAGTATGTAAATAATTATTTACAGGTTATTCGTTCTGTCTAATTATGAAAATATTCAGCGGCGATTCTGAAATAAAAAAAGTGAATAAACCTGTGGTTACAGTTGGTTCTTTTGATGGATTGCATATAGGGCACTTCGAAATTCTGAATGAAGTAAAAAAATGTGCCGGGCAAATTAATGGCAGCAGTTTTGTCATTACGTTCGATCCTCACCCAAGATCGATAGTTTCAAAAAATTTCGATTTGAAAATTCTAACGTCGCTTGCTGAAAAAAAAGAAATTCTTGAAGCCGGTGGAATTGACAATTTGGCGGTGATAAACTTTACCGAAGAATTCTCGAAACTGACCTCGGAAGAGTTTATCGAAAAATATGTTGTTGAAAAAATCGGTGCTGCAAAAATGGTTATCGGTTACGATCACAAATTCGGCAAAGACAGATTGGGCAATGTAAATAAGCTCCGCGAAATCGGGAATGCTTATGGTTTTGAAGTGATCGACGTTGCACCTGTGACCGTTGAAACGGAAATTGTAAGCAGTACTGCAATTAGAAATGCTCTGGCGGAAGGTAATATCGATAAAGCAAACTTTTTTCTTGGAAGAAATTATTCTTTATCTGGCACTGTGGTTATTGGTGCGCAACGAGGACGTCTGCTTGGATTTCCAACGGCAAACATAAAACTTGATGAACCGGGCAAATCTATACCTATGAAAGGAGTTTACTTTGTTTCTTGTCGTGTCGAAAACGAAAATCATTTCGGGATAATGAATATAGGTTACAGACCGACTTTTGAACACAAGCACGAGCTTGTTCTCGAAGTTCACATATTAAATTTCAGCCGCGACATTTACGGTAAAGAATTCAAAGTATCGTTCCTAAAACGCCTGCGCGAAGAGAAGAAGTTTGAGTCGAAAGATGCTTTGGTACATCAAATCGAAACGGATAAAAAGATTGCGCTCGAATTAAAAAATAAATTTTAAAAACTAATTAATCCCGGTTGATCCGGCTCTTCCGGATTGTTACTGGGATTACATCGAACAAACAAAAAAGGAGTAACAAAATGCTGTTATCAAAAGAAGAGAAATTTGCAATAATTAAAAAGTACGGTAAAGGTGACAAAGACAGCGGTACTACCGAGGTACAGATTGCGCTTCTTACCGAAAGAATCAATCGCCTAACAGGTCACTTCGAAGAACACAAAAAAGATCATGCTTCACGAAGAGGTTTAATGCAGCTTGTTGGTAAAAGAAGAAGACTGCTTGATTATCTCGGCGAAAAAGATATTGAAAGGTATCGTAACATTATTAAAGAATTGAACATTAGAAAGTAAAAAGGAAATTAAATGATCTATACCAAAGAAGTACAAATAGGAAAACACAAACTAATTTTTGAGACGGGAAAACTGGCTAAGCAAGCAAACGGAGCTGTTGTTGCCCGTTATGGCGATACAATGGTTTTGGTAACAGTCGTTGCCGGTGAAGTTCGTGACGATGTCGATTTCTTTCCGCTTAGTGTAGAGTACAGAGAAAAATCCTTTGCTGCCGGAAAAATTCCGGGAGGATTTTTTAAGCGCGAAGGCAAACCTAGCGATAAGGAAGTCTTAAGCGCACGATTGGTCGACCGCCCGATTCGTCCACTGTTTCCCGACGAATATGTGAACGATACACAGTTAGCCGCATTTGTTTATTCATTCGATAACGAGAATGAGCCGGACGTAATTTCTGCCTGTGCCGCATCTGCCGCGCTTACCATTTCCAACATTCCATTTCTTGAACCAATCGGCGAAGTTCGCGTTGGCAGAGTAAACGGCAAGTTAGTCATCAATCCTTCTTTCCAGGAAATTGAAGAAAGCGATATCGAACTTGTTGTTGCAGGCACCGAAAGTTCCATCATGATGGTTGAAGGCGAGGCTAAAGAAGTAAGCGAAAAAGAAATGCTCGATGCACTCATGTTTGCTCATGCAGAAATTAAAAAAATTGTGGCGGTTCAGAACGAACTTCGAGCGCTTTGCGGTAAATCGAAAATGGAAATTCCGAAAAAAGAAATTGATCAAAATCTTTTGAACGATGTTAATGCTTTGGCTTTCGAAAAATTCAAAACTATTGTTGCATCCGTTCTAACAAAAGAAGAACGATCCGAAACAAACAGCAAATTAACCGATGAAGTTCTTGCCGCTCTCGCCGAAAGATATCCGGAACAGGAAGAGGTAATAAAATCGATTCTTCATGATATGGAAAAAGAATTGATGCGTAAAAGAATTCTCGAAGAAGGATTGCGCCTGGACGGAAGAAACACAAAACAGATCAGGCCGATTTCTGTTGAACTCGGAATCCTCCCTCGCGTTCACGGAACGGCACTTTTTACTCGCGGCGAAACACAAAGCTTAACTACTTTAACTCTCGGTTCGAAAAGTGATGAACAGATAATTGACGGGCTTCAGGGCGAATACAAAAAAAGATTTATTCTTCATTACAACTTTCCTCCATTCAGCGTTGGTGAAGTCGGAAGATTTTCGGGTGTAGGCAGAAGAGAGGTCGGCCACGGAAACCTGGCAGAACGTTCGCTAAAAAATATTGTTCCATTTGAAGACAAATTTCCCTATATGATTCGCTTGAACTCCGATATTCTCGAATCGAACGGTTCATCATCAATGGCAACCGTTTGTGCGGGTTCGCTTGCATTAATGGACGGAGGTGTTCCGGTAAAATGTGCAATTGCCGGCATTGCGATGGGGCTAATAAAAGAAGGAGATCGGTACGCAATTCTTTCCGACATACTTGGCAATGAAGATCACCTTGGCGATATGGATTTCAAAGTTGCCGGTTCGGAAAACGGAATTACCGGTTTCCAGATGGACATAAAGATTCAAGGCATCTCGTACGAGATTATTGAAAAAGCTCTTGAGCAGGCAAAAGAAGGAAAACTTCACATTTTGAAAATTATGAACGAGGCTATATCTTCTCCGCGCGAAGGCATTTCATCTTTTGCGCCAAGAATTTACACCACGAAGATCCCGACAGATAAGATCGGCGCTGTAATTGGACCCGGTGGAAAAGTTATTCAGAAGATGCAGAAGGATTTCTGCGTTGAGATCAATATTGAAGAAGATGGAACCGTTAGCATTGCCGGTCAAAACGCTAAATTGGCTAAAGAAGCCAAAGAATATATTAAATGGCTTACAGCCGAGCCGGAAGTTGGAAAAATTTATAACGGTAAAGTTGCAAGTATAAAAGAATTTGGTGCGTTTGTAGAATTTTTGCCCGGCACGCAAGGCTTACTTCATATTTCCCAAATCGATAACAAACGCATCAATAAAGTTACCGATGCGTTGAAAGAAGGCGATATGATTAAAGTGAAGCTTGTCGGTATCGAAGGCGGAAAGTTTTCTCTATCAAGAAAAGTACTCTTGAAAGAAACAAAGGAGAACGGTGAAGAGAACAACGAAGAACAATTCTAACCTTTGATGCCGTTGAAAAAGATTTTTCGATTAACCGCTTAGAAAGTTTATGGAAGCCGGTAACCTTAAAACAGGCAAGAAACTTTTCTTAGCCCCGATGGCTGAGGTGACCGACTCGTCTTTCCGGATGATATGTAAAGAGCATGGAGCGGGATTAACATTTACACAAATGGTTAGCGCGCTCGGTGTTATCAAAAATGAATTTGAAACTTTGCGGCATCTATCGTTTAACAGATCGGAAAAACCTATTGGCGTTCAGGTACTTGGAAACGATCCGGATATTTTAGGAGAAGCAACAAAAGAAATTGCAAAACTGAATCCGGATTTAATTGATCTTAACGCTGGATGTCCGGTCGAAAAAGTTTGCTCTCATAGCATGGGAGCCGCTTTGCTGGATGATCCTCAAAGGATTGGAAAGATAATTCGCAAAATGGTTGACAGTGCCGGCAGTGTGCCGGTATCCGCTAAATTGCGGTTAGGCAAAGACCGGACAAAAATAAATATCATTGAAGCCGTGAAAGCCGTAGAAGATAACGGCGCTTCACTGGTTTTTGTTCATGCAAGAGCGCGAACCGACAAATATGATACAATTGCCGATTGGGAATGGATAAAAAAAGTTAAAGAGAATATCGGCATTCCTGTTGTGGGGAATGGTTCGATGTTCACGCCCGATGACGTGAAGAACATGATAGAGCAAACCGGCTGCGACTCTGCAATGATTGCACGCGGTGCGCTTGGAAATCCGTTTATCTTTTCACGTTACAATCTGTTGGTAGAAACAGGAATCGATCCGGGTGAGCCCGATGCTGCAATAGTACTGGACACTATTTTGAAACAGATTGATTTGCTGCAGAAGGAATTCGGCGAACCGGTAGCGCTTGATAAAGCCAAGAAACATTCAATTTGGTACTTCAGGCATAGCTGTGGAATAAGTTTTCTGCTTGAAAAAATATTCGCGGTAAAAAATTTGAACGCTTTGCGTTCGCTGTTATCAGAACATACAAACAAAAATTTAAACGGTGTCTGTAATTCAGAAGCCAATAAAGAAATTCATAAAAAATTTCAAAAGAAAATTCTTTTCTGGCTGGCTGAAGAAAATGCCCACGTGCTGGGATAAGAACATAAAAGGTTTTAAATGAATAAGGAAATAATTATAACCTCTTCTACAACTCAGAATCACGTTGCTATTACCGAAGAGGGAAATCTCGTAGATTTTTTTGTCGATCATCCGGAAAAACGAAGGATGGTGGGGGATGTTTATCTCGGTAAAGTTGCAAGAGTATTGCCGGGCATCCGCGCAGCATTTATAGATATAGGTATGAAACATGATGCGTTCTTACACTTTTCCGATATTGGCGAGCGCACCGAAGCTCTTCAAGATCTTCTTGATGAAGACGACGAGACGGATGACAATGATGAAGAAACTTCCCAAACCGAAACTGCAACCGGAACACAAACTTCTGTTAAAGCTCCGCCTGCTGAACCTAAACCTGTTGTGGAAAAGGAAAAACCGGAACAGAGAGAACGGCAGATACCCAAGCTTTACAAAGGGGAAGAAATATTAATTCAGATAATAAAAGAACCGGTTAAAGATAAAGGCGTGCGTGTAACATCTTCAATTTCGATACCGGGACGGTTTTGTGTTCTTCTTCCTCTTGATAATAAAATTGGTGTTTCTAAAAAAATTTCTGATTACCGCGAACGGAAAAGACTGCGCAGAATTGCACGCGGTATTATTCCGCAGAGCTGCGGTTTGATCATCAGAACCGCAGCAAAAGATCAAACGGAAGAATCCCTTTCTGCCGATCTGAAATACCTGATAAAAATTTGGGCGGATATGCAGGAAGATGCGAAAAAAGAAGAACCGCCGGCTCTTCTCTACAAAGACTTGAGCACTACAATCAGTGTCATACGCGATCTGTTCACACCGGATGTTTCAAAAGTGTTTGTCGATTCAAGAAAACTTTTGAAAGAGATCCGGAATTATGTTCAGTATGTTCAGCCTTCTCTGCTGGAAAGAGTTGAATTGTATAAAGGTGAAGAACCGATTTTTGAAGCCTTCAAGATCGATCAGCAAATAAAAGGTTTGATGGGAAGAAAGGTTGCGCTGCCGAGCGGCGGTCACATAGTAATTGAACATACGGAAGCAATGGTGGTAATTGATGTTAACAGCGGTCGCTACGCTGCAAAGAAAGATCAGGAACTAAATTCGCTCAAAACAGATTTAGAAGCCGCGCGTGAAATTGTACGCCAGCTTCGGCTTCGGGATATTGGCGGATTAATAGTTGTGGATTTTATTGATCTGGAAGATGAAAAGAACCGTAAGAAAATTTACGATGAGCTGAAAAAAGAATTCAGAAAAGACCGTGCAAAAACTGCATTACTGCCGATGACAGAATTCGGCTTAGTGCAAATTACACGGGAACGTGTTCGCGAAAATATTTTGCAGTCGATGAATGAAGCATGCCCTTACTGCGGCGGCAGCGGTTATCTTACTAAAAAATCAAACCTGATACATGAAATTGACGGTTGGCTGAAAAGGTACCGGCTGGAAGGAAAAGGAAAAGCGCTTGTTCTGAAAGTTCATCCTTCGCTTGCAGAAAAAATGAAAGAAGGAATTATTTCTACCCGGTTGAAATTACAAATAAAATATTTTGTTCGAATAAGAATCTTAGAAGATTTAAAATTGAACCCGCAATCATTTCATTTTCTGTCCTCTAAAACCGGGGAAGATGTGACAAGAGAATACGCATAAATACTGACGTTTTTTGGTCACTTATTATTGTTTCGATTTTTATTAACTTTCCGTTAGAGAAAACGTATAATTAAATGGAAGGAATCAAGATGAAATTTTTTATTGATACTGCTAACTTAAAAGAAATAAAAGAAGCTGCTTCCTACGGTTTGCTGGATGGCGTTACAACGAATCCGTCGTTGGTATCTAAAGAAGGAATGAATTTTCGCGAATTGCTGAATGAAATTGTGAAGATTGTTGACGGTCCAATCAGCGCCGAAGTCGTTTCTACGGGTTACGATGAAATTATGAAAGAAGCCCGGGAACTTTCTAAGATTCATAAAAATATTGTTGTTAAGGTTCCGCTTATTAAAGAAGGAATTAAAGCTGTTAAATCTTTGAGCGAAGAAGGAATAAATACAAATGTAACACTGTGTTTTTCGCCATCGCAAGCTTTGCTTGCGGCAAAAGCAGGCGCTACATATATCAGTCCGTTTGTTGGCCGTCTGGATGACATAAGTCATGTTGGAATGGATCTGGTTCAGCAGATTGTTCAGATTTACAAAAATTATAATTATACAACACAGGTACTTGTAGCCAGCATCCGCAATCCGCTTCACCTTGTTGATGCCGCTTTGATGGGTGCGGATGTTGCAACAATGCCGTTTGATGTTATTGAAAAATTATTCCGTCATCCGCTTACGGATATCGGTCTAGAAAAATTTTTGAGTGATTGGAAAAAATTATCGCAAAAATAATTCCGGTTTAAAATGAAAAAGACAAAATTTTATTCAATTCATGAAAAACTAGGCGCAAAGTTAGTTGACTTTGCGGGATTCAAGATGCCTGTTCAGTATTCATCTATTATTGCAGAACACAAAGCTGTGCGCAATTCTGTTGGCGTGTTCGATGTTTCACACATGGGCGAAATTATTATACGCGGGGATAAGGCGTTGGATTTTGTTCAGCACATTACTGTAAACGATGCATCTCTTTTAACAAACGGAAGAGTACAGTATTCTGCCATGTGTTATACCGACGGCGGTATTGTAGACGACTTGCTGGTTTATCGCATTAACGAAAAAGAATTTATGCTTGTTGTCAATGCGTCTAATAAAGACAAAGATTTCAACTGGATGAAGGAGAATAACATTTTCGGCATAGAGTTGCTGGATGAGAGTGATGAATATTCTTTGCTCGCGGTTCAAGGTCCGAAGTCGAAAAACGTCGTTCAAAGAATTTGCGATAAAACTATCGATCTTGAATACTATCACTTCTTCTTTGCTAAAATTGCCGGCATTAAAATGATAGTTTCCAGAACCGGCTATACCGGCGAGCTCGGTTACGAATTATATTTCAAGGGAGACGGAACTATTGCAGAAAAAGTTTGGAACGAACTGTTTGATGCTGGAAAAGAATTTAACATTCAGCCTGTTGGACTTGGTGCTCGTGATTCTTTGCGTCTTGAAATGGGTTTCTGTCTCTACGGAAACGATATCGATCAAACAACCAATACTATAGAAGCCGGACTTGGCTGGATTACGAAGCTGAAGAAAAATGAATTTATCGCGAAGAATGTTTTGGTTAAAGTTAAAGAAGAAGGAACAAAACGAAAACTCGTTCCGATGGTTTCCGAAGAAAAAGCGTTTCCGCGGCACGGTTATAATATCTCGGTCAACGGAAACGTGATCGGTCATATTACCAGCGGAACGGTAAGTCCGATCCTTGAAAAAGCAATTGCGCTTGGATATGTTGAAACACAATTTGCCAAAGAAGGAGCTGCGGTAAATTTTGTAATACGCGGAAAAGAAGTTCCGGCGGTTATTACCAAACTTCCATTTGTGAAAAACTGACATGAAGATTAACGTACATTATTCAAATCATCATTTTGACGAACTGTATTTTACGGGCAAGACTTCTGTAGTAATTGATGTACTGCGTGCAACCACAGTAATAGTAACGGCTTTAAAAAACGGGGCGCGTGAAATTATCCCTGTCAGCACAGTAGATTTTGCAATGAAAGTTTCCGGTAATGCATTCGGAGGTCAAACTATTTTAGGCGGTGAACGCAACACGAAAAAAGTGGAAGGATTTAATCTTGGTAATTCTCCGTTGGAATATACACCGGCGGCTGTTTCCGGTAAATCGATTATTCTCTACACAACTAACGGTTCGAAATCAATAGTAAAAGCCAAATTCTCAGAAAATCTTTTTGTCTGCAGCTTCAACAATTTGCCTGCTATCGCTAATTATCTGGTCGATCTAAACAAGGACCTGGAAATTATTTGCGCGGGTAACAATGCAGGTTTCAATTTGGAAGACGCTGTCTGCGCCGGAAGGTTAATTGGCGAGATGAAAGCATTGAGCGATGATATCGAAGTGAGCGATTCGGGCAGTGCAAGTCTTGTGCTCGATAAAACATTTGGCAAAAACCTTTTGAAGCTTCTAAAAGAATCCGAACATGGAAAACTTTTAATTGAAAATGGATTTGCTGCGGATATAAAATATTGCGCTCAGTTTGGAACTACCGATCTTATTCCCTGTTATGTTTCCGGAACAATTAAAAAATTGGAAACGGGAGACGCACAGAAAGAAATTAGCAATGATTCCAAGGCTTCCTAAAGATGCCAGGCAAAGATAAATCGAAGGAAAATTCCTCCGCTAATGGAGAGCGGTTTTTTGTAGTATCACCTAAAAAAAAGAAAAAACTTTTGGGGATATTACTGATTGTTTTCGCCCTTCTGATTTTCTTAAGTGTCCTCTCTTACTCGCGTGATGACGAATCTTACTTTTCGTATCGGTTCATGGATCAATTTAACGTTTTTGAAACTAACCCTGAACTGCAAAACAAAGCTGCAACAACTCATAACTGGCTTGGAATTTTTGGTTCCTATATTTCACATTTTTTTATCAGATCGACAATTGGTTATTTCTCGCTTGTCTTTCCGGCTATAATGTTTGTCTGGGGTTATTCTGTATTAAGAAAAGAAAAGAACTACAAACTCGCCATTCACCTTTCCAATTTTTTACTAGTTGTTGGAATAATCCTTTCCACATTTTTTGGAATGCTGCAATACACGCCGGAAATTTCTCTCTTCACAAGCATTTATGAACTTTCAGGCAAAGTCGGTTATTTTTTTGGAACCGTTATTAGTAGATTGCTGGGCGGCATTGGCAGCATAATTTTTCTAGGAGCTGCTTTTCTCGTCACAATGATAATTGCGTTCGATTTCAAATTCAGTTCGCTGATTGAAATCGTAAAAAATCTTTTCAAAGCTAGAGATGAAAAGAACATTGTTGTAAAAACTGCCGATGATAAAGAATTTGATGACAGACTGGAAAAAATTAAAAATCTGCGAAGCGAAAGCAAATTGAGATCGTTGTTTAAAGACAGGGAAGAGGAAGAATTTGCCCGGGAAGATTCCGGAACCAAGATTACAATCGTTAAAAAAGACGAACCGGAAAAACTTATTGAACAAGAATTTGGAAAAGCTGCAGAATTGATTAAGGCTAAGAAAGCGGAATTGAAACCGAAAGATGGAGATATAGTTCCGTTGGTTGATAAAGATGCCGAAGCAGCATTGCCCGAGCAATGGAATGAAGAGATTGAATACGATCCGCCGAAATTGGATTTGCTGATTGCCGCCGAGGAAGAAAGTGTCAGGGTTCAAGAAAGCGAACTAAAGCGGAATGCAGAACTGCTTAAAGAAAAACTTGCACTGTTCGACATCCAGATCGAGGATATTACGGTTACGCCGGGCCCTGTTGTAACTCTGTATGAAATTGTACCGGCGCCCGGTGTAAAAATCAGCCGCATTGTTAGCCTCGAGCACGACATTGCACTTGCACTTGCTGCTCGCGGAATTCGTATCATTGCACCGATACCGGGTAAGAGCGCAATAGGTGTCGAAATACCGAATGCTGAAGCTTCAATTGTAAGAGCGCGTTCGGTAATTGCCAAGGTGAAAGATTCCAAATTAGAACTTCCGCTGGCGTTTGGAAAAACAATTTCGGGCGACGTGTATATTACAGATCTGGCAAAGATGCCGCATTTGTTAATTGCGGGTTCTACAGGTTCGGGAAAAAGTGTCGGCATTAATATGATCATCAATAGTTTGATTTACGCCAAGCATCCATCGGACATAAAATTTGTGATCATCGATCCGAAGAAAATAGAACTCTCTTTCTACAAAAAATTGAACAAACATTTTCTTGCTGTCTCTCCCGATCTCGAAGAAGAAATAATTACAAATCCGCAGAATTCCCTTCTTGCTTTGAAAGCTGTTGAATACGAGATGGAAAAGAGGTACGATAGACTTGCGAAAGCCGGTGTTCGGAATGTAGTTGATTACAATAAAAAAATTTTGAATCCCAAGACACGGCCGAAAGACACCGATGTAATGAAGCATTACAAAATGCCGTACATAATTATTGTGATTGATGAATTGGCGGACTTAATGATTACTTCTGGAAAAGAAGTTGAGGAACCAATAGCGCGTTTGGCACAGCTTGCACGAGCTGTCGGCATTCATTTGATATTGGCAACACAGCGCCCGTCTGTGAACGTAATTACAGGCGTTATCAAAGCAAACTTCAGCGCAAGAATGGCTTATCAGGTTGCAACTAAAATCGATTCCAGAACAATTCTCGATATGAACGGCGCCGAACAACTGCTTGGCAGCGGCGATATGTTGTTTCTGCCCGGCGGAATGCCTAAGCCGATTAGAATTCAAAATGCTTTTATCTCAACCGACGAGGTTGAAAGAATTACTAATTTTATCTACGTTCAAAAAGGCTACTCAAAAAGATTTTTCCTTCCTTCATTGTATGATAAAAAGAAAGAAGGTATGGGCGATTATCTGAACGATCTCGATCCTATGTTTGAAGAGGCAGCCCGTCTTATTGTCAGACATCAGCAGGGTTCCGTATCTTTGCTGCAAAGAAGATTGAAGTTGGGCTACTCGCGTGCCGCTAGAATTGTTGACCAGCTTGAACAAGCTGGAATTGTTGGACCTTCGGAAGGAAGCAAAGCGCGCGAAGTAATTGTTGAGAATGAAGAACAATTGGAGACAATCTTAAGAAACTTATGAAAACGAAATTTTTGTTTTTGTTTTTGCTCGGCTCGTTTTTGTTTGCACAATCCGGCAATGAATTGTTAAAAAGGGTTCAAAACAAATTCAATTCTCTGGAAAATTTTACAGCCGATTTTTCGCAAGCGATTTATGCAACTCAGGGTTCCAATACGGCAAAAGTAAGCGGCAAGTTTTTTTACAAAAGAAAAAACAAATTTGTCGTAGAACTAAAAAACGAGATGATAGTTTCGGATGGAAGTACAATCTGGAATTTGAACAAAAAATTTAACCGTGTAGTAATCAGTTACTTCTCCGATGATCCTACTTCATTTTCGTTGGAGCGGTTTATCTTCGATTATCCGCGTTTGTGTAAGATAAGTCTGATCAAAGAAGAGCATCTAGCTCCTGGCGAAGGAGTCATCGAACTTTCCCCGAAAGATCAGGATATGGAATGCAAGTCCGTAAAGATCCGAATCAACAAAGAAGGATTAATCTCTTCTCTGGAAATTGTTGATCGCGGCGATATCAAATATCATTTTCAGTTTTCCAATTTTAGGCTAAACCAGGATATGCCTGATTCGAAATTCACCTACAATCCACCCAAAGGAATTCAGATTATTGACCTCAGGTGATAAACATAATACTCATCTTTCGAAAGTTGTAGGTTATTCCTTCCCTTTCTTCCTTACGATTCTCTTTCTTTACCTCGCTTTTAAGAATATAGATTTGAAACAAACATTCGGGATAATACTTAACTCGTCGATTCCCGCAATTCTTTTTTACGTCCTTATTTTTTTTCTGTCCCACATTGCGCGCGCAATCAGATGGAAATATATGATCAAGCCGGTTAAAGAAAATTGTTCAACATCGCATTTGTTTGGCGCTGTTATGGTCGGTTATGGTGTAAGTTGCCTGATACCCCGTCTTGGCGAGCTTTACCGGGGATTATTTTTGGGAAGATGGGAAGACATTTCGCGGTCGACCGTTATAGGTACAATTGTAATTGAGAGAATTATCGACATTGCATTGTTTGGAATTGCGGCACTGATCAGTGCAGCACTTTATTCCGGCAACATGTACAACGAAATTGTTTGGCTGAAACCATCTTTGTTGATAGGATTGGTTTTCGTACTTAGCGCCACAATATTTCTTGTTTTACTTATTAGATTTCAAAAGAGTTTTAGCTCTATGCTTGTTCGGCTGACGAAAAAGATAAATAAAAATTATGCCGGCAAACTGAAAGAAATTTTTGATACGCTTATCGAGGGACTTTCAAGCGTAAAGAAAACTGGAAATGTCTTTGCCATCTTGTTTTGGTCTGTTGTGATATTGCTGCTGTATGCATTTCATGCTCAAGTTGGTTTTTATATACTGGGTATACAGTCCACAGGGAAAGTAGATTTTGAGTTGGCGTGGATTGTTATGACAATCAGTTCGTTCGGGTCCATTATTCCAACACCGGGTGCGATTGGGTCATACCATATTATTTCTATATTTGTTTTGACTAAACTTTTTTATTTTGATTATGAAAGCAGTGCGGCTTATTCTATTATTACGCACTTCATTTCTTACGCTACTTTTATTTTGTCGACTATTGTTATCGTTTATTTTGTGAATAAGAATCGTCATAGAAAAGGACTTGCCAAAGAAACTTTTTTGTCGGTGTTCAAAATTAATCCGGAAGACAAATGAAAAAAATACTTTTCATGTTTTTAGTTTTATTTAGTTTCAAGAGTATAGAAGCTCAATGGGATTTAAATGCATCGATGGGAATGGACTTCAAATCTATTCCGTCTTTGCGAGATTATATTAACTCGGGGTTCTCAACTCCGGGTAATCAATTTGCTTCTTTCAAAAGCGCCGTAAATTTTTCCGGGGAAGTAGATTACATACTGAAGCCGAATTTCCAAATCGGGTTTGAGTACAGTTATCAAACCGATTCGTATAATGCACCGCTTGGTTCGGGCGGTGTTTATGAACTTGCATATAATACACATCGGCCAACCATTCTTGCTTACTATGTTATCCCCGGTTCGGGATACCAATTTAAGTTAGGCGGCGGTGCCGGTTACAGGTTTACTTCGCTTAATGAAAGAATTGTCTCGAACATCAATCATTCATTTTCGGGATTCGGACTTTTATTACGAGCGTTGGGAAATACAATGCTAGGAAAAAATCTTTACGCCCTCGTTGGCGTAGATCTTCGGTACGATGTTTTAAGTCAAACTGTAAATGCAAATAACATAATAGTGAACAATGCAACCGGGGAAAAAGTCAATCTGAATTCAATATCTGTGGGGATTTTATTAGGTATTACATTTACATTATAAAGGTGCATCTTGAATATACTTGAAGCAATTATTTTAGGAATTATACAAGGTCTAACAGAATTTCTTCCTATAAGCAGCACAGGCCACTTAACAGTTGTTGGAAAGCTTTTGAATTTGATTTCCGCAGAAACACCCGGCAACTGGACTGCGTTTATTGCAATAATTCAATTAGGAACTCTAATGGCGGTGGTCGTTTATTTTTGGAACGATCTAATCTATATAGCCAGAGACTTTTTTCAAGATAATTTTTTTCAGCGAAAAAAATTTGCCGATCAAACACTCAATTCAAAAATGGGGTGGTACATTATTATTGCTTCGGTACCGGTAGCCATTGTGGGCCTCGGCTTAAAAAAAATTATTGAGGGCGCTTTGACGAAAAATTTATTTCTCATTGCAGGAAGTTTGATTGTGCTGGCGCTAATATTAGCACTGGCAGAGAGAATTAGCAAATTTACGCGCGAGTCGAAGGATTTAAAATGGTATGATGCATTTATTATAGGCATTGCACAATGCCTTGCTCTCATACCGGGTTCGTCGCGTTCAGGTACGACAATTACCGCAGGCTTGTTTCTTGGGTTTACACGCGAAACCGCCGCACGTTTTTCTTTTTTAATGAGCATTCCTGCTGTGGCTGCCAGCGGTCTACTCGAGTTTAAAGAATCACTGAAATATCTGAACTTGCATGGTACGATCAATTTGATTGCTGCCACGATAGCATCTGCAATAGTTGGTTATTTATCGATTGGATTTTTATTACGATATTTGAAAAAGAAATCGACTTATCTCTTCATAGTTTACCGAATTGTTATCGGTATTCTTATACTGGTAATGTTGGGTTATAATATTATTCAACCGTAGGAGAACAAAATGAAATTAACGAACATTGCTTCCGCAACATTTCTGATTCTATCTGCAGTTGCCTGTGAAAGAAGTTATCAAAGAGTCTCTCTCAACGAAGAATACGCAAAAGGAATTGCTTTAGATAAACTGGTCGAGGTCGAAAACAACGAAAAACTTGTTGCAGATATCGAAACCGACATGGGTATGATAGTGATAGAATTATTTTCGAAAGAAGCGCCTAATACTGTAAAAAATTTTGTTGGGCTTGCACTGCAAGGTTATTATAACAGTTTAACTTTCCACAGAGTTATAAAAGATTTTATGATTCAAACCGGGGATTCAACAGGAACAGGTGAAGGCGGAAAAAGTATTTACGGCGGAGAATTTGCCGATGAGTTCTCATATTCTCTTAGGTTTGATGATGCCGGTGTAGTTGCTATGGCTAATCGTGGTCCGGGCACAAATAGAAGTCAGTTCTTCATTACAACTGCAGCTACTCCCTGGTTAAATAGAAAGCATACAGTTTTCGGAAAAGTTATAGATGGAATGGGCGTAGTTTATAAAATCAATCGGGTTAAAACCGATCGTGCAGATAAGCCCGTTGAAAAAATTGTTATGCAGAAAATTAATATAGAGAAAAGAATATACCGGTAAATGGCAAAGAAAGAATTTCCTTCTACAGCGGATTTATTTAAATATCTTTCCAAGGGAAAGATATTGCCCGTTTATTTTCTGTGCGGCGAAGATCAATATTCAATTGATGCTGCTGTTGAAACAATTGAAAAGTTACTTGCAACGCAAATTCTTTCGGACTTTGATAAAGAAACGTTTTCAGCCGAGAAAGGTCAAAACTTATCGCAAATATTGGATGCAGCTTATTCATTTCCATTCGGCGGCGGAAAAAAATTAGTCGTTATAAAAAACTTTGAAAAGTTTAACGATAAAAAAGAACTTAGCAGCTATCTTGCCCAACCGCCCGAATTTACAACACTTGTTATCGTTCAATCAAACAAAGTGACCGATCTGACAAAAGAACCATATTCAATTTTGCTTGAAAAACATTTTCTTTTTGAAGCCCGCATTGCAACAGGGGAGGAGTTAATTGAGTGGGTAATAAATAATTGTAAAAAGGTTAATATCAATTTCTCACGTGAAAACGCGCAACTGCTGATCGATATTGTTGGTGAAGATAAAGCTCTTCTTGAAATGCAATTGCAGAAATTTGAAAACTATCTTGCCGGGAAAAAAGAAATCACATTTGAAGAGATAAAAACTATTTCTTCGCCTACGAAAGAGTACTCTATTTTTAATCTTCAAGACGCTATAGGACAGGGAGATAAAGTTAAAGCTCTGGAAGTTGCTTACAACTTGTTGGATTCCGGTGTTGAAATGGTTTTCATAATTAACATGCTGGCAAAATTCACTTTAACAGTCGCGCAAATGACAGAGCTGTTAAAATCCACTGTTTCTGATTTCGAAGCCGCAAAACTTGCCGGCGTGAGTTATGGTTATTACATGAACTGCAAAAGAGCCCGTTTTATGATGGATGATAAAAGATTATTAAATGCTTCCAGAGCTTTGTTGAATGCCGATTTGCTAGTTAAAACAACCGCAACAGAGTATAAAACTATTCTTTTGGTTTTAATATCGGAGATTATGGGGCAAACTTCGCCCTCGAATAACGGTAAATAGTTGAAGTTTGCATTTATTACCCGTTATGGCTAAAATTGTTAAAAAATCTGAAACAATCTTTTTTTTAATAGGTATAACTTTCATTGAATAAGCCCTTAGTAGAACTTTCGGACGAAGAACTTATAAAGGAATTTCAGGATAGTAATACGCTGGCAGCGTATGAAATATTGGTTAGGCGTTACAAAGATCCTTTGATGAATTTTGTGTATCGATTTGTTGGCGATAGAGACATTTGTACCGATGTAGTTCAGGATACGATGATAAAATTCTACTTGAATAAAGATTCGTATCGTTCGTTCGCAAAATTTTCGACGTGGATTTACACAATTGCTGGTAATCTGGCAAAGAATGAGCTTAAGAGACGGCGCAGAAGAAGTATTCTTTCGATCGACAACACCGATGACGAAAAGACTCTACAGATCGAAGATAAATCATTTCTTGCGCCCGATAGAGCTGCAGATAGCGAAATAAAAAATGAAATGATCCAGAAAGCTTTGCTGAAAGTTAAACCGGTTTATAGAGAGGTTGTTATTTTACGAGATATACAGGATCTTTCTTACGAAGAAATATCCGAGATTACGGGGCTGGCTATTGGCACAGTGAAATCGAGAATAAATCGCGGGCGTGCACAACTTCAAAAACTCCTAAAAAATATTTATAGAGAGTAGCCTATGAATAAAATTTACAATGATAACAACAGTAAATTTTCCAACATGGTAAAAGATTTAAAAAATCTTCCTAAAGTAAATGCGCCGGAGAATTTTGAGTTTAATCTTATGACGCGCATTGAAAATAAGAACTTTAATCTGGCGGAAGAAGAACAACCAAAATTAAACTTCATAAAATTTTTGGCGCCTTCTGCCGTTATTGTGACTGTTCTACTTCTTTTCTTTATTTTTTACCCCAGGGGCGAAGAGCTGAATAACGTTTACACTAATCAACAGCCACCGTCTGTAAGCCAATCTCTTGCAAATAATACTACGGCTGCAAATGCATCCGCAGCTAAAAAGAAATTGCATGCTAAAGAAAATTTGATTGCGAATCAAAGACAGATTGCATCAGAAGATCTTCAAGATCGGTCGTTGAAAAACCAATCCCGTGCAAATAATAAACCTTCGCCTTTGCAGCAAAATCCCAATGTAGTTTCGGTTGACAAGTACATTTCGGGCGATAATTTTACCCGGTCAGATTTGTCTCAAGGCAATGTGGTTAACAGCGGCGATCAGCCTGCTGAAAACGATGGTTTCCTTTTCAAGCAGAATATGAATCAACAGACACTTAAAAGATACCGGCAAATTGTCGATTCACTGAAGAAGGCTCAGTTACGGCTCGATTCATTAAAAAAAGCTTCGAAAATACCGCAGTAAAACTCCGGTTACAATTTGTTTTTTTGCATCGGTGTAGCTAAATTTGAGCCCAAAATTTAAGGAAGTAGTATTATAATGAAAGCTGGCATTCATCCAAATTACAGAAAATGTGAAGTTACGTGCGTTTGCGGAAATACATTTGTGACCCGTTCCACAGTTAGTAGTATTAAGATTGAGCTATGCTCTAATTGTCATCCGTTCTTTACGGGAAAGCAAAAAATTGTTGACTCTACTGGTCGTGTTGAAAGATTTAAAAAGAAATACGGTTTGAAAGAAGCATAAAAATTTTCGACTTTTATTAGGGGCTGTTTAAGGCAGCCCTTTTGCTTTTTAAACCCGCCTTTGTACAACTGAACATGAGAATGAATAAAGTACCTAAATAAATATTGTTTGTTATGGAAACAACTGATGATCGGTTCGGTTTAAATTTATTTCAAGGTGTGCGCGGACATGCGGTTAAAATCTTGAATCGTGTGGATAGAACCGATGCCTATCTCGATAAACTTCTGGAAATCGAACTCAAGAATTCGAATCTAAGCGGGCCGGATAAGGCTCTTCTCTTTGAAATTGTTCACGGCGTTACCCGATGGGAAGGAAGAATTGACTGGATATTAAATGGTTTTTATAAAGGTCAGTTCTCGAAATGCATACCCAATATAAAAAACGCAATGCGTGTTGCGCTCTATCAAATACTCTTTCTTGATAAAGTGCCGGATTACGCCGCCGTTAATGAAGCGGTCGAGTTTGTAAAAAAACTGCAAGGTCAGAAACCTGCTGATTTAACAAATGCTGTTCTAAGAAATATTATCAGAAGCAAAGATGCAATCCGGTATCCGGATCCTACCGAAGATCTCAACGGTTATTTGAGCGCGTATTACTCGCATCCTACCTGGTTAGTAAAACGATGGGTTACGCGTTTCGGCCGTGAAGAAACCGAGAAACTTCTTATGGCTAATAATGCCAAGCCGGCACTTGCAATACGCGTCAATAATTTAGTCTCGGATGTTAGCGAACTGAAGAGTTTGCTTAATTCGGTCGAGCTAAAGTTTAGCGAAGGAAAATATTTGTCGGATTTCATCCGTCTTGTAACTTTATCCAACATAACTGATTGGGAATATTTTCATAAAGGATATTTTTCGGTTCAGGATGAGAGCACATGCCTACCTGTTAAATTGCTCGATGCCAAGCCGAACATGAGAGTGTTAGATCTTTGCGCAGCGCCAGGCGGCAAGACAGCCTTAATTGCTGAGATGATGCAGAATACCGGAAAAATAGTTGCTCTCGATCGGTTTGAAAGCCGCTTGAAGATTCTTATGAAAAACTTAACCCGTCTTAAAGTTACAAATGCAAAAACTTTAACAGTCGATGCAAATGAATTCGAAGATTCCGATGGATTTGACAGAGTGCTGGTAGATGCACCCTGTTCCGGGCTGGGTACTCTAACAAAAAAACCGGATCTGAAATGGAAAAGAGATTTGGGAGATATTAGGAAAATTATTAATATACAATACGATTTACTGAAAAAGGGTGCATCGTTACTCAATGCCGGCGGTAACATTGTTTACTCTACATGCACTACCGAACCGGAAGAGAATTTTGAGATAGTTAAAAAATTTTTAAGTGAGAACTCCAATTTTAATTTGGTTGATGCGAGAGAAACTTTGAATAAGGACCTTGTAGATTCGAATGGTTGTGTTCAAACTTTTCCTCACATACATTCATTAGACGGATCGTTTGCAGCAAAATTAGTAAGGGTTGGTTAGTAAATGGCATCTGAAGCATTGAAAAAAATCGCAGACGAACTAAAAACAGCCCGAGAAGAAAAAGATATTTCTCTCCAGCAAATAGCTTTCAAAACTAAAATCGATATTAAATTTCTCCACGCAATAGAGAACGCAAATTTTGATATTCTTCCGGATCTGTATATGAAGGCGTTCATCAAAGAATATGCGCTGTACATAGATCTGAATCCTCAATCTGTTCTTCAAAAGTTTGAGAATGCTAAACTTGGTAAGCCTGAAGAAGAACCTGCAGCAGAAGAGATAACCGATGTATCATCTACAGCTGTGACCGAAGCGAATACTAAAAAAAAGTTTGATTCGACCGTCTCTGTAAAGTCACCTGCTTCAATGCAGGAAGAGAACAAGTCTAAAAAGCTTGATGGAAAAAATTATGTGTATGCTGGAACCATTGCTGTACTTGTATTGATAATAATTTACATTGTGTTTATTAAAAGCTCCTCCACCGATATTGTTCAGGAGAGCTTTTCTCTACAAACGAAAAATCAGGACAAGCAGCGCTTCGAGATGACAGGCAAGAATAACAATCAAACCCAACAGCTGTCAAAACGGGAACAGTTAGATAGCCTCAGACTTTCGGTGCAAGTCTTAAGCCGCGTTTGGGTAAAAGTTTCTTCGGATGGAAAAATTATTACACAGCAAGTATATCAACCGGATTCAAAATTAAATTTTACAGCAAGCAGGAACTTTAGTATAACTATTGGCAACGCTGGTGCTGTGAAATTATTGTTCAACAACCAACCCATTCAAAATATTGGCAACCCGGGTGAAATCAGAAACTTATTTATAACACCGGATACAGTTCGATATTACACAATCATTCCACCAACGAAGAATGAAGCAAAGCCCGAAAAAAAGAATTGAAGAATTACGTGACCTGATACGCGAGTATGACTATAACTATTTCGTACTTAACCAGCCTTTAATTAGCGATTACGAATACGATCAGCTTTTTAATGAATTAGTTATACTTGAGAAAGATAATCCTCAATTGATAACAATGGATTCTCCAACACAGAGAGTCGGTTCCGACCTTACTAAAGAATTCAAACCTGTGGCGCATAAAATACCTATGTTGAGTCTATCCAACACATACAGTGAAAGCGAGATTTATGAGTTTGATAAACGTGTTAGAGAAGGATTGCCGGATAGCGAAAAAGTTGAATATGTCTGCGAATTGAAAATAGATGGACTCTCTGTAAGTTTGAAATATCTGAATGGTAAACTAAGTGCTGCAGCAACAAGGGGGGACGGTTATGTTGGAGAAGATGTAACAAATAATGTAAAAACTATCCGCACAGTTCCACTTAATATTAGAAAGCATGTAGCAACTAAACTTAAATTAGACGAGTTTGAAGTTCGGGGCGAAGTTTATATGGAAATAGAACCGTTTAATAAGCTGAATGAAGAAAGAGATCTAAACGGTGAAAAAGTTTTTGCTAACCCGAGAAACTCTGCGGCAGGTACACTTAAACTTCAAGATCCTCAAATTGTTGCCAAACGTCCGCTGCAGGTTTTTCTTTATAATCTTTTGAGCAGTTCGGATAAAATAAAATTGCAGATAGATAACCTGAGCTTGTTGAACGAACTTGGCTTTCGAATAAATAAGAACTTCAAATTGTGCAAAACCATTAATGAAGTTATTGATTTCTGTCGCGAGTGGGAAGATAAGCGCGACAAACTGCCTTACGAAATTGATGGTGTTGTTATAAAAGTTAATTCATTAAAACAGCAAAAGATTTTAGGAAACATCGCTAAATCACCTCGATGGGCTGTAGCTTATAAATTCAAAGCAAAACAGGCTGTCACCAAATTGAACAAAATCACATGGCAGGTTGGAAGGACCGGTACGTTAACTCCCGTTGCAGAATTAGAACCTGTTTTTTTAGCGGGCTCTACTATAAGTCGCGCAACTTTGCATAACCTGGATGAAATAAAAAGAAAAGACATTCGAGAGAATGACACAGTAATAATTGAAAAAGGTGGTGATGTAATTCCCAAAGTTGTATCGGTCGATATATCCGGGCGAAGCAAAGATTCACAGGAGACAAAACTACCTGCAAGATGTCCGGTCTGCGGTTCAAAATTATTCAAGCCGGAAGAAGAAGTAGCAGTTTATTGTGAAAACAGTTTATGCCCCGCTCAAGTCAAAGGAAGGATTGCACATTTTGCAGCGCGTGGTGCAATGGATATTGATGGATTGGGAGAAGCACTTATTAATTTGTTAGTTGATTTGAAATTCCTCGACAACTATGCGGATATCTATTCGCTGAAAGATAAAAGGGAAGAATTAATTCGAATTGAAAGACTCGGAGAAAAAAGTGTTGATAATTTGCTTGCTTCGATCGAAACAAGCAAACAGCGACCATTCGACAAAGTATTATTTGCGCTTGGAATTCGTTATGTTGGTTTCGGTGCTGCACAAAAACTTGCAAATCATTTCGGTTCCATGTCTGCTCTATCCCTGGCAACCGAATCAGGAATTGAAGAGATCTACGAGATCGGTTCGAGCATTAGCCAAAGTATTCGCCGATTTTTTTCGGACGAACACAACAAAAAAATAATTGAAAGACTTAAAAAAGCAGGACTCAAATTTGAGATTGAGAAGAAACAAAGAAAGTCGACTGCTCTGGAAGGAAAATCGTTCGTACTAACCGGTACGTTATCAACAATGTCCAGAGACGAAGCCAAAGAAAAGATTATTGAGAACGGCGGTACTCTCCTTTCGGCTGTAAGCAAGAATACATCGTACGTAGTTGCCGGAGAAAAGCCGGGCTCGAAATTTGACAAAGCACAAAAATTAAATATACCGGTTTTATCCGAAGAAGAATTTCTTAAACTGATTGGATAAAGATGTTTGAAAGTCTAAAACAGAAATATGCCCGTTTCATAATTCACAGAAAATTTCTTCGTAGAGAGATTACATCTGTCTCTTATAATAAGATTCTATCCGATGCGATCGATTTCTTCATCATCATGCCGGCTCGGGACGACGATTTTTACCATAGTATGGATCTACTTAAGTATTATCTTATTCACAAAAAAGTAATTACGCTTTTTCTGCCCGTTTACAAGTACAATCTTATCCCGGAAAAAGAGAAGTACAAATTCGTTTCATTCCTTCCCGAGCATATAAACAGAGTATATTTGCCAACTAAGAATATGATTGCCAGTTTGAGCACAAGGGAATACGATGCTGTAATTGATCTGAATCGGTCTCCTAATATTTTCTTTAGTGCTGTAGCTAATATCGTGAAATCGAAAGTTAGGGTTAGTTTTAGTAAGGATAAATGCGAGGAGTACTATAACCTCATTATTAAAGACAAAAACCAAGAGCCAGAAGTGGCTTACCGCAGTTTTTTAAGCAACCTAAAAATGTTCTGATAGAAGATATTGTTTGGATTATTACCGTGAATTTTTAGATTAGCAGTATAAAATTAATTATTTAAGCAGCTTAGAATGAGTGAAAACTTTAATTACGAATTAAAAAAGATAGGCGAAATAGCCGTCTTTAAACTGAACGAGAAACGGTTCGACGCTTCCATAGCAGGATTTGTGAAGGGTGAGTTTACGATCTTTCTTCATACCGAAGATGTTAAAAAACTTGTTATAGACCTTTCGGAAGTGGAATATTGCGACAGTTCAGGGTTAAGTGCAATTCTTCTGGCTTTCAGAATTTTGCAATCGAACGAAGGGCAAATTCGTTTGGCATCACCAACCAAAAATGTTAAAACGCTAATCGAGATTTCTCAACTTAACCGGGTACTCAATGTCTGCAACACTGTTAATGAAGCTGTCAAAGAATTAGAGACTGTTCAATAGATTTACCATTAGTTATTGAATTGTTGATATCAATTCTAGAATTGTCTGCATCACCAGCATTTCGAAAATAAATTTATTTGACTAATGTTCGGGAAATTCTTCAATATTTTTCGTGAAAATTTGCTTGCGGGCTAAAGAATGCCGATTGTTGTGATGCCGCTGAATTTTTGAATATGCTGTATCAAGCGAAAAAGTAAAATGATCGATACTAAAAGGAAGCTAAATATTCGTTCCAGCATTCGAATAAAATTGTTGATAATTTTTGCGACGGTTCTAATAATTGTTTTGTTTTTCCCCCGCGGCGAATCGATCGAATCCGCAGTCAATATTGGCTCAGTATGGCTTCACAACGATTTAATAGCTTCCAAAACATTTGAAATATTGAAAGACCCTGCCGTTTACGAAAATGAGAAAATTCTGGCAGCAAAACGAATTCAGCCTATCTTCATTAGAAATTCGGGATTGGAAAAGATTTTTCTAGATTCCCTATCAAGGTATAATTCTAATTTGCAAAAGTTGATTGGTTCTGCTCTTTCTCAGAGGAAGAACACAACGTTTCTTAGTGACCGCTCATTGGCTGTATTCGTAAGATTAAAAACAAAGCCAAAAACATTCCTTGGTGCAAAGGTCCGATCGCTAAACGAAATTGCTTCTCTTTCAAAAATCATTCTTGTAAAAATTTATCAGCGCGGTCTTCTTTCTTCGTCTTATAAAGAAATCTCGCGCGACAGTATTTCAATTCGCGATGGTAGGTATGAAAGAGGTTATTCCAAATATTTGTTCCTGGACCGCGACGGAGTTAACGAACTTCTCAATTCAAGCATAAAAGAGATAGCAGGGAACAACGGCGAATTGAACGAGGCAGTCGAAGAGTATATTCACAATTTTGTTGTGCCGGATTTATTGTACAGTCCGGCTCTTACTCAAAGTGCGATTGATAATGCAAAAGAGAAAATTCCGCGCAACGTTGGAATTATAAATGAAAATGAGAAAATTGTATCGAAGCATGATCGTATTACGCCGGAAATAAAATTGAAAGTTGATTCTTATAGAATTGCTAAGGGCGAAGAAACCGGCCTTCTCGGAAACTTCTATCAAGCGCTTGGTAAATACCTTCACACCCTTTTGATACTACTTCCGTTTATCATTTACATATATTTATTCAGAAAGAAAATTTACCAGGACAACCTCAAAATTCTTCTAATAGCGTCTATAATATTGTTTATCTCTTTGCTTACTTTTCTAATTTACCAGGTTGACGTAGTCTCGCCAGTCGAGTTTTTTATTCTTGTTCCGGTTGCTTCGATGCTTCTTACAATTATTTTTGATTCCCGCGTTGGATTCTACGGTACGGTGATAGTTTCATTAATTGCAGGCGGATTGCGTGGTAACGACTACGTGTTTTCGGTAACGAATATTATTGCCGGCGGTCTTTCTGCTTATACAGTACGCGACATCAAAAACAGAACACAAATTTTCAGATCGTTCCTTTACATTCTAATAGGTTATGTTATAAGCATTGTTGCGTTCGGTTTGGAAAGGTTTGATTCTTTCAGCCAGATGATCTTAAGTTTTGCCTTTGCAGGTTCCAATGCATTGATTAGTCCTGTTCTTACTTATGGGCTGATAATTTTCTTCGAGAGACTTTTCAAAATTACGACCGACCTTACATTGATGGAACTAACTGATTTTAATCATCCACTTCTGAAAGATCTGGCAAAATCTGCGCCCGGCACGTTTAATCATTCTGTAGCAATGGGAACTCTGGCAGAAACAACGGCAGAAGCTATAGGCGCAAATCCGGTTCTTGCGCGCGTAGGCGCATACTATCACGATATCGGTAAATCGCTTGATCCGGAAAGTTTTGTAGAAAATCAGTTGACCGGTGCGAACGTTCACGAAAAATTGGCACCTGAAAAAAGCGTGCGGCTGATTCTCGATCACGTCAAAAAGGGAATTGAATTGGCTGAAAAAAATAATTTGCCAAAGGAAATAATCGACTTCATACCAATGCACCACGGTACTATGGTAATTTCATTTTTTTATGAAAAAGCCAAAACAATCCATGGCGAGAACAATATTGATATCAACGAGTTTCGTTATTACGGACCAAAACCCAATTCCAAGGAAACAGCCATCGTTATGCTGGCAGACGCATGTGAATCAACCGTTCGCGCAATGACGAATGCCGATTCTCAAAAAATTGAGAATGTAATCTCCAATTTGATAAACAGCCGTATCGACGACGGTCAGCTTGATGAAGCGCCGTTAACATTTAATGATGTTAGAAAAATCAAAGAATCTTTCTTGAGCATTCTTGTAGGACATCAGCACAAAAGAATTCGATACCCTAAACAAGAAGAATTGGAAAATATAAATCCGGAAGAATGATCGTCCATGGAAGTTTTTCTAAAAGAGTATCTCGGTATTCTTAGCTTCGAAAAAAATCTTTCCGAAAATACGACCAATGCTTATAAAAACGATCTTAAAAAATTTTTGAGTTTCGTTCAAGAAAAGAATGTGACTGACTACAATCAAATTAATGCCGGTCACATCGCTAAGTTTTTTGAGCATCAAAAGGAAAATGGAATCGACAGTGCCACTACCGCACGTTATATGTCGTCACTAAAAGGATTTTTTGGTTATCTGGAGGATAATAATTACATCGAGAAAAATCCGACTTCAACGCTCTCGCCGGTAAAAAAATCACGCAAGCTACCGGCTGTTTTATCTTTTCCGGAGATCGAACGCATTCTCAATTCTCCTAAGACGGGTGAAATTACCGGTCTGCGCGATAAGGCAATTCTGGAAACATTTTATTCTTCCGGTTTACGGGTTTCGGAGCTGATCAACTTAAAAGTAAACGATCTTTATTTTGCAGATGAAGTTGTACGTGTACTCGGTAAAGGTTCGAAAGAAAGAATTGTACCTTTGGGCAGCAGCGCGATCAATTGGCTGAAAGAGTATTTGATGAAATCGCGACCGCTGCTTGAAAAGAAAAGTAAAAGTCAGAATTATGTTTTCTTGAATAAGCGGGGAACAAAGCTTTCGAGAATGTGGATCTGGAAAATTGTAAATTATTATGCACTGCAAGCCGGTATTACAAAAGAAATTCATCCTCACACTTTTCGTCATTCCTTTGCAACTCATCTGCTGGAAGGCGGCGCCGATCTCCGTGCTGTACAGGAGATGCTAGGGCATGCGGATATCTCGACAACTCAGATTTATACTCACATCGATCGAAATTACATTAAACAGGTTCACAAAGATCATCATCCGCGCGGATAAATTTTACGGCAGTTTCTTATTTTTAAATTATGAGAATAAAGGACAAACAAATTTTTAGGCTATGTGTCGTTTCAGTATTCATGTTTACTGCGTGCGGAAATCCAAAAAACGGTTTCGAAGATTTGAATACCTATTCGATTAAGATTGGTGAATTTCCCGATATCAACAATGCAAAAGATTTCAGAATAAAACTTGATCGAAGTATTGCGGACTCTGCCAGAATAGAAAAATTCAGCGACATGCTTTATGAGGTTCTTTTAGGAAAATATAAAAATTCTTTTGGTGCCGGAAAAAACGCTTACAAACTCAGCTCAAACGGATTGATTCGCTCTTATTCGATAATGAAGGGAAGGCACGAAACACTCGATGAATTCCGCAACATTCTTTTTGTGGCGCACTATCTGGGGCGCCCAAGCGTTTTTAGCATCGATATTTCTTCCATGCAAACGGAATTAATTTGGAGCAGTCAAAACGAAAGCGTTATCTCCTTGAATATTTCGGCAGATCGAAACTCTGCTTTTGTTACAACTGCTAAATCTTATGGAATGAGAAGCAACCTTCCATTTATACATGGGGTGAGAGTGTTGCAGTTGAAGAGAGAAAGCAATGAGATGAGCAGACTGAAAGATATAGGCAATTGCGCCCAGCTTTACACTTATTGGGAAAACAGAGATACTTTCAAAGTTAATGTCACGTCAATCGATACAATTGATTCGCGGATAATTTACCAGAATATTTTTCATTTTGATCTTTCGGGAGAGCTTAACAAGGTGAGCGAACGGAAATTCAACCTTATCTCCGAGGGCTTCCCTATGCCGCCTAACAGGGAGCCCGAATATATTTCTCCGAATAACAGATTTCAGTTTCGACAGATTTCTTCGGATGGCGGATATGACTTTTACCTGAAAGATGTGCAGGAACGTTCGGATGTTCTAATTGCTTCCGGCAAACGAAAAATTTTGGACGCACGATGGTCTGACGACGGGAATTATCTTTTTATTGTCACCGTAAACTCCGTCTTGCCAGATAGCCCTAAAAAGGCGCAACCGACCGGAGAACTGATAGTTATCAACACTCTTCAAAAAAGGTTGATTGCAAACTTCAACAGATTCCGATACGACAATTTATTAGTTCAGGGAAACTTCTTAATTTTTGACGAGCGATTAAATAATCTTTCAAGAATAAATATTTTCGATTTTGTCCGGAATAAAATCTATTATACGCTTGCAATTCCCGGCGGCTGCGGATTAGTTGGTCCGCCAATGTGAGAATGGATGAATACTTACAAAAGAGTTTTAAAATACATAAAACCGTTCTGGAAGCATCTTTCCGCTTCGGTTTTGTTTACCATTGGTTACGCAGTTCTGAACGGTGTTTCCATTTACATGATTATTCCTCTCCTCGATACGCTTTTTCAAAAAAGCGGAGCTCGGACACAAATCCAAACAGTAAGTCCTTCCATTAACTCACCGATTGCAAATTGGTTTTCACGGGTGGTTGATGATGTTGTACTGACTGTTAAGAGCTACATCTTTAGCGGGAACACTCAGTCGATTCTTCTTAAAATTTGTATACTGATAATAATTCTTTTCTTTCTCAAAAACATTTTCGGGTACCTACAGGCTTATTTCCTTGCATTTGTAGAACAGGGAATGATACGAAACTTGAGGAACGAAGCGTATACTCATCTGCACAAATTACCGATGAGCTTTTTCAAAAACGAAAGAACCGGAAATCTTATTTCACGAATTATGAACGACGTAAATGTGGTTCAGGCAAGTGTTTCTGCGGTATTTCTGAATTTGATCCGCGAGCCTTTGACAATAATCGTCTTTCTTGGAATTGCAATATCTATAAGCTGGAAGCTGACTTTGTTTTCGCTTCTTGTCCTTCCGTTCAGCATAGGAATTATCAGCTGGATCGGGTTGATTCTTCGCGAGCAGAGTGGATTATTACAGCAGGAAATGGCGGATATTACAACCACACTTCACGAAACGATTACCGGCGTTAAGGTTGTTAAAGCCTTCGGTATGGAAAATTACGAGAACAAAAAATTTAAAGTGCAAACTCAAAAATTTTTTAGATTAGTTTTGAAAATAACCCGTATAAGAAACACGGCAACTCCGGTTACAGAATTTCTAAGTGTGGTGGTTGGCGGTGCCATGATTTATTTCGGCGGTCAGCTTGTACTTTTCGACAGAACTTTGAAACCGAGCGAGTTTCTTGTTTTTTTGCTTGCAATTTTCCAGATGATGCCCCCTATCAAAGAACTCAGCAGCGTTAACAACCGGATCCAGGAATCGAGCGCTGCTGCCGACCGTGTTTTTGAAATACTGGATACCGAACCGCGAATCAAAAATATCGAAGACCCTCTTACAATAAATAATTTCAATGATACGATCGAGTTTCAAAATGTTTCATTTCATTACGACGATTCCGACGAATTGATTCTGGACACGATTAATTTGAAAGTGAAAAAAGGTAACGTAATTGCCATAGTGGGTAGCAGCGGTGCGGGAAAAACTACGCTGGTAGATTTACTTCCGCGCTTTTACGATCCGAGCGGAGGAAAAATTCTTTTCGACGGTACCGACATAAAATTGGCACGCCTCGAAGATTTACGGAAGCTGATGGGAATCGTAACTCAAGAAACGGTTTTGTTCAATGAATCGGTAAAGAGCAACATTGCATACGGAATTGACGACTGTTCCGAAAAAAAATTGTTTGACGCCGCAAAAGCAGCAAACGCCCATAATTTTATTTTAGAACTACCTCGCGGTTATGACACTATAATCGGTGAAAAAGGGACAAAACTTTCGGGCGGTCAGAGGCAACGTTTGGCAATTGCCCGGGCGCTTCTCAAAAATCCGCCAATCATGATTCTGGATGAAGCAACATCGGCTTTGGATAACGAGTCGGAGGTTTTAGTTCAGGAAGCAATCGAATATTTAATGCATGATAGAACCACATTTGTTATTGCACATCGACTTAGCACAATTAGAAATGCCGATAGAATTATTGTACTTGACCGAGGACGAATTGTACAGGACAGTAAACACGATCAACTGTTAAGCCAGGGAAACGGCATCTACAAAAAACTTTATGAACTTCAATTCAGAGTATAATGGGCAAAGACAAATCCAACCAAATTAAAATTATAGGCAAACTAATTTTCTGGCTGATCATTTTATTCTTGATTATGCTTACTCATTCTATTTTTCCGAACCAGATCGGCTATTTTATCCTGTTGATGCTTTTTGCTTATCTGTTTCTTATTACAAAAAAAAATAAATTTCAGAAAAACGGTTTGGAAATAGGATTCATACTTCTTCTTGCCGCCAAATTAATTTCTGCGATCTCCATGGTGAATAACACTCAAGCTTTTCAAAATTTTTTTAAGAGGCTGGTTTTAATACCTCTGGTTTACACAATAACTTCCGCAGCGGATGACGTTAAAAAAGCAAAATTGTTTTTTAATGTTTATCTAAGTGCTGCATTGCTGACAATGTTGGTCTACATTGTTTTTGCTTACGAACATTTCATTGCTCAACTATACCGTTTTGAATCTAAAGGTTCGACTCTCTTTCAGTACGTAATGACTGCAGGCGGATTAATTATTTTTACTACGATATTCACTTTTGCTTTTTGGGTAAATGAAAACAAAAATAAAGCATAAACTTTTCTTTCCTTTAGCATTTGAAATTGCTACAATTAAACTCTTTGCAAGTTACACAGGTGCATCGTGGATCCGCGGAGGAGCGGGAATAATTTTTATCATTCTTTTCAAAAAAAAATGGTGGCTTACAATCTCAGGCGTTGTGTTCGATTTCAATAATTTCGCTTTCAAAGTTTATTCAAACGAGGATGCTTTACCTAATTGGCTTATCGATTCGGTAAAATTCAAATCCTCCGTTGGTTTAGTCTGGATAAACAAGAAATATATTTTTTTTCAGAGCGGCAAACTTTATTGTTACACATATAAAAATGGAAAGATTGAGCGGACACGGTTTTTTGATGCGGTTGGATTCTTGTCAATGCAGTTTATCGATTCTTCTGCAGTTAGTTCTTTCGCTAACAGTTATGTTTATCGCTTTGATAAGTTAAGAGATGGAACTTACACAGAGAGAAAGATTGACTCGCCTGGTTATTCGATAACGGGGTCTCAACTTGAAGGAAACAAAATTTATACAATGGTGAGCAAAAGGAATCATCTCGCTTCGGTTACAGATCTCTATCACGAAACGAACTTGAAACGCCTCAATATTTGGCGTATCGGTCTAACGATTTTCAAAAATCACCCGCTGTTTGGAGTTGGCGACATTGATATCAATAAGATATATTCCAGATACAAAGATTATTACCTGAAAGAAGATTTCGGCCACATGCACAATAATTTTGTTCTCCTCCTTGTGATACTTGCTGCCTTTGGATCTATTTCAGTGATGTTTTTGTCATACAGAATTTTACGTTTGAATCTAAGAATATATAAAACTCTGAAGGACGTTCCGTTCCTTTCTTCTTACTCGCTGGGTGTTCTTGCAGCTTTCATCGGTTTTCTCTTTTCCGGTTTAGGCAAATGGAATTTCGGCGATAAAGAAATTATTACGGTAATCTGGTTCCCTTTAGGTTTGAACATCGCTTTCTGCCGTAACTTTATGAATGGTAAGAATAAATTTGCCGGTTCGAATGAGTGAGAAAATAAAAATATCGTCCATTGTCATTGCAAGAGACGAAGAAGACAATATCCGTCGCTGCATCGAAAGCCTGGTTAATGTAATTGACGACATCGTAGTAATGGTCGATTCGAGAACGACCGACAAAACATTGCAGATCGCCTCGTCGTACAGGAATGTTCGTACGGAGGTTGTTGAGTTCACCGGTTTTGCTCGAACCAAAAATTATGCGCTGTCCAAAACAAAATTCGATTGGATTTTATGGATCGATGCAGACGAAGAATTGACAAGGGAATTAGTTGCAGAGCTTACCGAATTTAAAAATAATTTACCCGGGTTTGCAGCTTATGATGTAGCGCGTCGCGCATATTTTCTCGGCAAATGGATAAGGCATAGCGGGTGGTATCCGGCTCGCGTTGTGCGGCTGTTCAATAAGAAAGACACTTCATTCAATAATAAAGCTGTTCATGAGCATTTGCATGTTAACGGCGAAATCGGGCATCTCAAAAACGATTTGAATCATTATACCGATCCATCAATCGAACATTATTTTAAAAAGTTTAACATCTACACTTCTCTTGCTGCCGAAGAGCTTGTTAACAAAGGGAAGAAAGCTTCTTTTAGCGATCTGGTTTTTAGACCGGTTTTTCTTTTTTTGAAAATGTATATTTTTAGAGCAGGGTTTCTTGACGGTGTGCATGGATTTATTTTAGCTATATTTTCTTCTGCTTATGTATTCACCAAATATTGCAAACTATGGGAGTTAAATAAGAAGAAATGACAATCGGGATTATTCCAAATATTACTAAGAAGAATATACTAAACATAGTAGAAAGAATTACCGATGAACTCGGGAAGAAGGGTTTTAAATTTATTCTCAGTAACTCACTTTTAAAATTTCAGAAGGAATTGGAAAAACAATTTCCAGGTGCGATGTTGCAATCACCCGCAGATTTGGGAATGCACTCCGATATGGTAGTTTCAATTGGCGGAGATGGTACGATGCTGCATACAGCTTATGAGGTTAGGGAATCGGGTACGCCGATGGTGGGGGTAAATTTCGGCAAGCTCGGCTTTCTTGCCGAGTTTGATCTTGAAAGTTTTGCTGAATTTTTGAATGACATCAAAATCAACGATTATTCAATTGAAGAAAGAATGGCTCTGGAAGCTTCATGCAACGGAGGCGAAAAAAATCTTTATGCTATTAACGATCTCGTGATAGATAAAGGTCCATGGCCTAAAATGATTGAGTTGACTATCAAAGTTGACGACGATTATGTTTCGACTTTTTCTGCTGATGGAATTATTGTCGCTACACCGACCGGTACTACAGGCTATTCGCTTTCTGCAGGCGGGCCGATAGTGAACCCAAAGGCAAATGTAATAACTCTTAGTCCTATTGCGCCGCATACTTTAACTATGCGTCCTCTTGTTGTTTCCAGCAATCAGAAGATATCGATTATGGTTAACTCGCCGTCGGATAAAATACAGATCAGCTGCGACGGTCAGCGTGTTTACTTTTACGATCCTCCCTCTACAATTGTTATCGAAAAGTGTGCCCGTCCGGTAAAGCTTGTTCATTCAAACAGAACAAACTATTTTGAAATACTTCGCAACAAGCTTTACTGGGGGTTGGATGTCCGAAAACCAAATAATTCTTAGAGGTTAGTTATGAAAAAATTAGTATTGTTCTTAATAGTGTCTTCAGCTTTGATCTTTGCACAGGAGAAAAACAAAATGTCGGTTGATGAAAAAACTGGTAAGCCGATTCTTCTCGGCATTTGCGATAGGTCGGCATTTGCAGATACAAGTTTTTCATGGTGGTTCAATTCCGAACATGACAACTACACGGTGGATTCTGCAGCAGTTAAGGAAATAAGCGATAAGCTTAACGATGTGAAGATTACAATTGTAATGGGAACGTGGTGCAGCGACAGCCGCCGCGAAGTGCCCAGGTTCTTTAAAATCCTGGATCAGCTTAATTATGATCAGAAAAACCTTACATTGATTTGCGTCGACCGCAAAAGATCCGACCCCGCCGGTGATGTTGAAAAACTCGACATTAAATTACTACCGACAATAATTTTTTATAGAGATAACAACGAGATCGGAAGAGTTGTCGAAACACCGAAAGAGAGCCTGGAAAAAGATATTGCGAAAATTCTTTTGAAGTAGTCATTAGTACATGGATAGCATAGATGTCTTAATCGTGCGTCTCTTTGTCATCTGTTTTCGATAAAATATTTGCTATTTTATTTTTGAGTTTATTAGGAGGTATAAAAATGCTTCCATCCTACATTTTCTTAAACGACAAATTTCTCGTTAACCAGGGGTGAAACATTACATAACGGAATAAAGCTTTCTACATTTCAGCGGTACTTTCTCTAGAATTTTCCTTAAAGAAAAGAGGAGGATGAATCAATGAAATCAACACTTATAATAACGCTGGCACTGGGAATTGCTGGTTGCGATTTAGGAGATAAGTCCATCAATCCAGTTGAGCTTCTGTCGGCGACCGTTCAACTGACGGACACTACGGGGCGAGAGACAACCACATTCCATACAGCAGAGAACTTCGACATCAACTTCAAATTGACAAACATGACTGGCAAGAGGCTCACCTTCTACCGGGGGAGTTCTGCCCCCGACGTTCTGTTTCTAGTCTTCAGAGGTGATAGTGTTGTGGCAAGCTCGATAGACGGATATGTGTTCGCCATGGTTATTTCCGCTGGCTATCTCGAACCTGGTCAGACGATGCGGGGACACTGGAGAGGGCCGACTACGCCGTTTCAGTATCCAAAAGTATTGCTTGCCCGCGGAGTGTATAGATTGACAGTCTCGTTCCCGATATTTGATCAGGCTGAAACGAAGGGAGTGCCAGCGATTGAGTTTTCGATAATAGAGTGAATGTCAACTCACAAGTGAGTGTCGTAAATTTCAATCGTGCAAAAGGCAGCTAACAGCACAAACAACGAGGCACGGTCATTTGAAATGGATTATAGTCGTCGCTCTATTGTTTTTTGGCGCGAGAGAATTTGTCGTTCATAGCGCCAAAACAACAGCGTGGTTTGTGTGCACGATATAAGTAAAATTATCAAGGAGGAAAAATGAAGAATAAGAAAAGCTTCTCATATTAAAGTGATGCTTTGATGAGATACGTCTTGATGAAGAAAAAAAGAGGAAAGAGAAATGAAAAATCTAATTAGAATAATGTTAATTATTTTTCTGAGTTTTAGTTATGCTACAGCGCAGGATAATATACAAACAAATCTAATATGGCATACTCTTTCTAAATCGCCATGGCCCATTTCCCATGGAAATCAGCAATCAAATGGGAGAACAACAGTTATAGGTCCCAAAGCACCGAACGTAATTTGGAAAGTGAACAAACCCTCCGGTATTTCTCAAGGACTTGTGATAGGAAGTAACAATACTCTTTACTTTGGAAGTGACTGGAATAGATACTTTTATGCAATGGCGACGGATACCACCGTGAAATGGGTTTATGATGGGGGAATTATAAATTTTGCAACATTTCCAATCCTCGTTGATAATCAAGAAAATATCTATTTCGGTTCACGAAACGGACTCTTTTACAAATTGAACAAAGACGGCAATCTCGTGTGGACTTATAGCATGGCTGGCAGCTATGCTAATCAAAGTATAAATATTGGGTTAGATTCTGTACTATACTTTACAAGTGTTGATAAAAATCTTTATGCGCTTAAAAGCAGTGGGATTTTGAAATGGAAGCTGAACATTGAAAGCGGTTTTTCTACTCGTTCGCCTGTGTTGTCGCCGGATGGTCAAACGATATATATATGTGGAAAAGATAGCAATCTTTACGCACTGAATCTTGATAGTTCATTAAAATGGAAATTTAAGAGTGCTGCTACAGATGCTATTCCACTCGTCGACTCTCAAGGAAATATATATATAATTCCAAGGGATAATGAAACTAAGCTCTACTCCTTGAAACCTGATGGAAACATTAGATGGATCTACTCGGGTTTTGGACAATTTACTTCTTCGTACCAATCATCACCAACTATGGATATAAATGGAAATATTTATTTCACGTGTAGCGATTTGGCATCTTATCAAGATGTGCTTGTTTCAGTTGATTATTATGGAAATTTTCGCTGGCAAAAAATACTTGATGAGCAAAATGTTGGGATTGCTCACCCACTCGCTAGTGATGCTGAAGGGAAAATTTACTTTGGTTCAACATATGGCAATAATTATTACTGTTTTTCAAGTGATGGAACTCTGGTTTGGAAAATGGCACTTAATGGACGTCAAGTGGATTCTGCACCGGCATTCGGCAATGATGGATCTCTTTATATTGGAGTACATAAAGGCGATAGTAAAATTTCTCTAATTGCAATCAACGATAAAATAAGTGATGTTAAAAAATATGATTCCTTCTCGAATGATTTTTCATTGTCTCAAAATTATCCTAATCCGTTTAATTCTGTTACAACTATATCATTTTCAATACCGGAAGAAAGCAACGTATTAATAAGAGTCTATAATATACTTGGTCAAGAACTTGAAACAATTTTTGATGGAAAAGTATTACCCGGTAAACACAATACTATTTGGGATGGCTCTAAATATGCAAGTGGTTTGTATATAATTACATTGAAAACCAATAGTGGAATAAGAACTTTAAAGGTAATGCTGGCAAAATAATAATGAAGTTATGCTCAATGAGAGAAAATAGCTGGAGTGATTTATGAGAAAAAAATAATATTATTACTCACCTTACGCAAAACATATTTAGAAAACAGTTCTACGATAACGTGAAAAACAACTTCTTTGTTTCTGTAATTTATTGATTCAATTATAACATATATTAACATAAGGACGTTGTTGAGTTCCATTTGGAACAAAAATGACGTCCTTTAAATCCCCTGCTTCAACTAATTTTTTTGTCTAAACTGTAGTCAGATAAAAATGCCGGATAATTTTTTCTTTTAATCATTCTTGGTTCTATTTGATTCCGATAAAATCTATAATAAATTTCTCTCCGAACAAGAGTATGTTTAATTTCCAGATTTATTCGGGGCAGGATATTTGAGAAGCAGTGTATTATGTATTTAATTGAACAAAGCAAAAGTCTTCCGAAAATTTTAAGTTACGGCTGCGATAAAAAATAAAAAGAAAAATTATCGATGAACTATGATTTAATACAGTTGCTATTTCTTTTAGCAACTTTTTTGAGTGCAGTCGGAATACTTGCAATAATTTATTCGCGAAATACCGTTGAAACTCCTAATAAGTTATTCATTCTAATTCTTACGCTTGTTTTAGGCTATCTTATTTCACACGGTGTGCATTTCATTTTTATGTTTAATAAAGATGTAACCATGCTGGATATTTCCTGCCACTCGTTCCTGCTTCTGATTATAGTAACGCTTACTTTCTTTACATGGAACTTCCCGGCTCCTCAAAAGATTGGTTTTGCAAAATCGGTTTTAATTTTGTTCCCTTCTTTATCTGTACTTATTATGCTTTGGAACGGAAATTTAATAAACGAATCTCATGCACACATGGGAAAATTTGTGGCGCATTACACTCCATTATATCCCTTGTTTTTATTCTGGTACCTGGCGTTAATAATATTGAATGCAGTTTGGATAATCCGGAAAAGAAAAACGGAATCTAATCCGTTAATACGTTCGCAGCTTTTACTATTCGTGTTAGGATTAATAATTACAGATCTGACATCATTTATCTTCGGTTTATTTTTACCGTGGGTGCTGGGATTTTATTTTTTAGTTGAAATGAGCCACCTGGCATTTTTATCCGGTGTGATTCTGTTTACCGCCGTAGCGATCGGCAAGTATAATATGTTCCCCGCTGCATTAGACAAAGTGAATAGATTTAGCATAAACCGAAAAATGTTCTTCAGTTCTGTAATTCTCGTCCCGATCATAATTCTGGTAATTCAAATTCCGTTAGGGAGATGGATTTTTAATATAGATACAAATTTTGAACTAACACGTTATTTCTTTATTAGTCTGTTTGTAGGCATCATTGTAAGCCTAAGTATAACGTTTGTGATTTTACAGGTCATCTCGAATCCTATGAACAAATTGAAAGCAAAAGTGATCGATATAGAGAAAGGCAATTACGGAATACAAATTGATTATTCCTCAAACGATGAGATAGGGGGACTAACAAAAGCATTTAATAAAATGTCCGAGACACTTAAAAAGAATTCGGTTGAATTGCAGGGCAAAGAAAATCGGATTTCGCTTTTGTTAAATGCTTTTGAGAATGCAGCTGCTGCAATTGCCATCCTTGATGAAAAATTTTTTGTGATTGACGCAAATAATCAATTCTACAAATTTGTTAATAAAAAGAAAGGTATGGTTATAGGCAAATTAATTCAACAGTTGCAATTTGCAAATGATGAAAAATACTTCGACAATATCCTTTCTGTTTTGAACCGGCACGAAAAATTTAACGGAGAGTTTGAAGATCAAGACGAAGCGGGAGATAAAAAACATTTACTAATTTCTGCTACACGGGTAAGTTTAGATAGCGAAGGTTTTTCCGGTTTCATATTTGTTGAACTTGATGTTACAGATAGGAAGAAACTGGAACAGCAATTAGTACACTCCGAAAAATTGGCGGCAATCGGTAAGATGGCTGCTGTTTTAGCACACGAGATTAAAACACCTTTAACATCAATAAAAATGAACGCAGATATTGTGATGGAAGCTCTTACTCCAAATGAGAACTTTAAAGATTCGTTAGAAATAATGAAAAAAGAAATTTCGAGAATGAATAATCTTGTCAACGAGACACTGCAGTTTTCCAAACAGGTTTATCTCAACTATGCTAATTCGCACCTCGGAGAATTAATAAAATATGTTTTTACCGGCTTACAGAATAAGCTTACCTCAAAAAATGTTCGACTCATAAATTATACCGATGACATAGAACTGGAAATTGATTTTGAAAGAATAAAACAAGTGCTATTAAATTTGGTTGATAATGCTATCGACGCTGTTGAGGAAAACGGCGAAATAAAAATTTCCTCCCGTTTTCTGGAGGATAACAAAACCATCGGGATTCGTATATGTGACAACGGTGCGGGTATTAATGAGCCCCGAAAAGTCTTCGAACCTTTCTATACCACTAAAAAGTTAGGAACGGGTCTTGGATTGGCAATTTCCAGAAATATAATTGAACAGCATAAAGGAAGTTTGGAATTAATTTCTTCCCGTAAGGGAGAAACAATATTTGAGATTCAGCTTCCGCTAAAAAGGTGAACAATGGAAAAAATATTAGTAATTGACGACGACGATTCTATACGAAAAACTTTAGCGGGTTATTTATCGCGGCAAAATTACAAAGTTTTTTCTGCCGGAAACGGAATGGAAGGGCTAAATATTGTTAAGAAGGAAAATCCCGACTTAATTATTTCCGATGTAAAAATGCCGGAAATGACAGGTTTAGAATTATTATCGGAGCTGGACAAACTTGCACTAAGAACTAGAGTTATTATTATTACCGCACATGATGATATGGTAACAACCGTTGAGGCGATGCAAAAAGGTGCATACGACTTTATAGAAAAACCGATAGAGATTGAACGGCTCAAAGTTTCCATAAACCGTGCGCTTGAATATAATAGGCTAAGCGAAAGAATCGAGATTATCTCAAATGAAAAGACAGAGACATTCCGGCTGGATAATGTTTTGATTGGCAAATCTCAATCAATGAGGGAAGTCTATAAAAAAATCGGGCAGGTTACTACTAACAGAGTTACTATTCTAATTCAAGGTGAAAGCGGGACCGGAAAGGAATTAGTTGCAAGAGCAATTCATTTCAACGGAATTACAAAAGATGAACCTTTTATTGCTGTTAATTGCACTGCTATTACCGAAACGTTATTGGAAAGTGAATTATTTGGACACGAGAAAGGCGCGTTTACCGGCGCCGATAGAATGAAAAAAGGAAAGTTTGAGCTTGCCGGAGAAGGAACAATTTTTCTTGATGAAATTTCGGAAATGTCGCCCAATCTTCAAGTAAAGCTGCTACGGGTTTTGCAAGAAAAAGAATTTGAAAGAGTTGGCGGTGAAACCATAATTCCAATGAAGGCAAGAATTATCACAGCGACAAATAAAGATTTAACCGCGCTGGTAAAACAAGGTAAATTTAGAGAAGACTTGTATTTCAGATTGAAGGTTGTGAACGTCGAGCTTCCGCCGCTGAGGGATAGGAAGGAAGATATTCCTCTTCTTGTAACTTATTTGTTGAATAAAATAAATACAGACCTGCACAAAAGCGTAAACAAAGTTCCGGAAGAGGTGATGGAATATTTGAAGGATTACAATTGGATTGGAAATGTTAGAGAACTGGAAAACACTTTAATGCAGGCAGTTGTTTTGACAAACGGAGATGTTCTACTCAAGGAAAATATACTAATCAGAAATTCGGAGTTGCCGGGCACTGATTACCAGCCTGCTAAAATGAGCCTTGTGGAAGTAGAAAAACAGCACATAAAATATATTCTTGATGAAACAAATTGGAATAAACCGAAAGCCGCCGGAATATTAAAAATATCCCTTCCTACACTTTACAGTAAAATTGAATCCTATCATCTAGAAAAGAATGAATAAAATTGTAAGCCGATCTACAACATTATTTTATAGTCGATTTTTTCTTTAAAGAACTTTAAGAATCTTTAAAAATTTTAAAATGATTTGTTTTTTTGGCTTTTCAATAGTCATTTCAAAGTCAAAAAAGCAGGTGCATCATTGGCACGAAAATTTCTTTAAGGGTATGAAAATTAAGAATGATGAAATGTCTGAAAATGGATTAATATGGATGCTGGCTTATCTTCTGCTTCTATTACTAATGGCAAAGTTATTCGTAAATTTGTTCAATAAAAAATAAGGACTCACATTCAAGGCACTCTATGAAAAAAATTACTAAATATGTTCTCATTGCACTTGCATTGTTGGGAACATCAAATGCACAATCTCAAAAAACTTACCTCGATAGTTTGGTTTTAGAAGCGCTTCAAAATAACCCTCAGCTAAAGGCAGCGAAGCAGTATGCTTTGGCACAGCGTCAGAAAGTAAATCAGGTTACTTCGTGGGAGGCACCTCAGGTCGGTATCGAATTTTTTCAAACTCCAATAAGCTCTTTTCCAAATCCGATAAAAAATGGAACGGAGACAGATTATTTTATTCAGCAGATGTTCCCTTTCCCGGGAAAGTTATCTGCAATGGGAAACGTAGCAGAGAATAATGCAAGTATGTACGATGCTCAGTTCAAAGCGTTAGAAAAAGAAATAATCAGAAAAGTTAAAGTAGGGTATTATGAGCTATATCTTGTTCAGAAAAAGATTGATTTGAACGAAGAAAATCAGGACCTGCTTAGAAATTTTATCCGAATTGCTGAACAGCAGTACGAAGTAGGTATGGGAAAGCAGCCCGACATTATACGTGCTCAAACCGAGTTATCTACATTAATAAATGAGGGTATTAACCTTCATAAAGAAAAAATCTCGGTTGAAGCAATGTTTAATTCTCTTCTTTACAGACCCGTAAATTTACCAGTGGGTAAAGTTGGCGAAATTTATAAAAACGTTCCTAAATGGAATTTTGAAGAATTAGCCGGTCTTGCTTATAACTCAAGATTTGAGTTGAAAGCAATGAAGTTTAATGTGGATATGTATAAATACGAGTTAGTTGCGTCGAAACTTGAATACTATCCTGATATAATGGGAAGACTGGCTTATAAAAACATGCCGGGTACATCTAATGATTTCTGGTCTGCAATGGTTGGAGTTAACATTCCTTTAGCGCCTTGGTCTTCCGGAAGGTATACTGCTAAAGTTCAGGAGAATGAGATTAATATACAGTCGACACAAGAGCGGTATAACAATATGAAAAATATGGTTTCTTATGAAGTTCAGAATGTAATTGCAAAGATTGAATCTAACAGAAATTTGGTTGAGTTATATCTAAATACCGTTATTCCTCAGGCTGAACAGACTTTACAGGCTACAACCGCAGCTTACAAAACAGGCAAAACAGAATTCTTAATGTTGATTGACGCGTACAGAGTGCTTCTTTCGGCAAAGTTAGATTATTATATGTCGGTTATGAATTTTATGTCTAGTCAGGCAGAGCTTGAGCAAGCATTGGGTTTAAGTGTTGAACAAATTATAAACGAAATTAAGTAAATAGAACTTAGGAGTTAAATAATGAGAAAGACTTTAGTAACAGGAATTATTTTTTTAGTAATAGGATTAACAGCAGGCTGGTTAATATTTAAATCGGGCGGTAATGCAGTGAAAAGCAAAGAGAGAAAAATTCTTTTTTACAGAAATCCGATGAACCCGCAAGAAACATCGCCAGCACCAAAGAAGGCACCGGATGGAATGGATTTCGTTCCGGTTTATGAAGAAGGGAAAAGCGGAGAAAAGAAAATTGCTTATTACAAAGATCCGATGCATCCATGGATTACTTCCGATAAACCCGGTAAAGCTCCGGACTGTGGAATGGAGATGGTTCCGGTCTATGAAGGTGATGAAGATAATAAAGGGATTAAGATTGATCCGGTTTCAGTTCAGAATACAGGCGTAAAAATCGAAACTGTACAAAAAAGAATGCTGGAAAAGACAATTAGAACTGTGGGTAAAGTTGAATATGATGAGACGAAGGTTTATAACATTAACACAAAAATTATGGGCTGGATCGAAAAGCTGCACGTTGATTATACAGGTAAGTACGTTCAAAAAGGGCAGCCGCTACTGGAGGTATACAGCCCCGAATTGGTAAGTACGCAGGAAGAATATTTGCAGGCAATAAAATACCAGAAAAAATTATTAGCCAGCAGTTTGCCTGAAGCTCAAAGAGGCTCTGATGATTTAATCGAAAGTGCAAAGAGAAGATTGCTGTATTGGGATATTTCGGAAAAAGAGATAGCCGAATTAGAGCAAAGAGGAACACCTAAAAAAACTATGACTATCTATTCGCCTGTGAATGGAATAGTGACGGATAAAATGGTACTGCAAGGGCAGAACATAATGTCTGGAATGACACTCTACAAAATTGCCGACCTCTCTAATGTTTGGGTAATTGCAGATGTTTATCAATATGAGGTGCCGTGGATAAAGATCGGGCAGGAAATTGACCTGAATCTTTCTTATCTGCCGGGCAAATCTTATAAAGGACGCGTTACTTACATCTATCCTTTCTTGAATGCTGAATCTAAAACAATAAAGGTAAGAGCAGAAGTAAGGAACACTGCAAGCTATGATTTCAAACCGGGAATGTTTGCAAATGTTGAAATAAAATCTCCGATTACTTTTAATGCAGTTGCAGTGCCCGAACAATCTCTAATCAGATCGGGTGAAAGGATAATAGCAGTTATATCACTTGGTGGCGGTTACTTTGATCCCCGTGAAGTAAAGACCGGCGTTAATGCTTCTGGTTATGTTCAAATTCTGGAAGGGGTTAAAGAGGGAGAAAAAATAGTTACATCATCTCAATTCTTGATTGATTCTGAAAGTAATCTTAAAGCTGCTGTTAATTTGATGAAAGGACATGCAGGCATGAATATGAGTGCAGGCAGCAAGGCTGGCAAGCAGATGGATGAATCTCATAAAAATATGCAAGGTGAAGAGCTTAAAGAAATGGATCATAGTAAAATGAATCAAGATCAAATGAAGGATATGAAGATGGAGGAGGAGAAAAAGAGTGAAAAGAAGATGGATCATGAAAAAATGAGTAGCGAACAGATGAAAGGAGAAGAACAAATGAATCATGAAGGAATGAAAGATATGGATGAAAATAAATCACATTCCGGTCATGAAGAAAATTCTCCTTTAATCAGAAAAGGTGTGATCGATTTAAAATCGATTGATAAGAACAAAGATGGAAAGGTCTTCCAGGATATGATGCATTGGAATGTAATTTCAGATGAACCGGGAACATGCCCGATTCCGGACTGCGGTATGAAATTAAAAGAAGTTTCTCTTGAAGAAGCGAAGAAAAATCTGATTGATCACAAATTCAAAGTTAAATAAGACAATAACCTTTGTAGGAATTTGATGAATCAAATTTCTACTTGAAGAATTTATAGCGGAGAAAAAATGTTAGAGAAGGTAATTGAGTTTTCTATACGAAACAAATTTCTTGTAATACTTGCAACACTGTTCCTTATTGGTTTAGGGCTCTTTTCTATGTTGAGTACACCGGTTGATGCAATTCCGGATTTGAGCGATGTTCAAGTAATTATTTATACCGAGTTCCCCGGCCAATCACCAAGAATTGTAGAGGATCAGGTAACTTATCCGTTGACTACTGCCATGGTAGCTGTTCCAAAATCTAAGGTTGTTCGTGGTTATTCATTCTTCGGCTTCTCGCTTGTTTATGTAATCTTTGAAGATGGAACGGATATTTACTGGGCAAGAAGCAGAGTGCTGGAATACTTAAACTATGCACAAAAACGTCTTCCCCCTAAAATTATTCCTACGTTAGGACCCGATGCAACGGGTGTGGGCTGGGTCTTCGAATACACTCTCACAAGTGACAAAAGATCGCTGCAGGAATTGAGATCATACCAGGATTGGTATTTGAAATATGGGCTTACTGCGGTTCAAGGTGTTGCTGAAGTTGCAAGCATTGGTGGTTATGTCAAGCAGTATCAGGTAACTGTTGACCCGGCAAAACTCCTTGCATATAAAGTCCCTATCAATATGGTTGAGATGGCAATTTCAAAGTCGAATAACGACGTAGGCGGGGAAGTTATAGAGATGGGTGAAATGGAATTTATGATTCGCGGACTCGGATATATCAAGTCAGTTGAAGATGTAAAAAATATTCCTGTAATGATCAATCCTATAACAAACACGCCGGTTTATATTAGAGACATTGCAGATGTTACCCTCGGTCCTTTAATGAGAAGAGGGTTAACCGAAGCAGAGGGAGAGGGGCAGGTTGTTACAGGTATAATTGTGATGAGGTACGGACAAAATGCTCTTAGCGTGATAGAGGATGTTAAAAAGGAATTAGAAATTCTTAAACAGGGCCTCCCTCCCGATGTAAAAATAACTACTGCTTACGACAGATCATCGTTGATTGAAAGAGCAATTGATACTCTTAAAGATAAGTTGATAGAAGAAATTATAATTGTTGCTTTGATATGTATTCTATTCCTTCTTCACGCACGCAGTGCATTTGTTGCAATATTCACTTTGCCTACAGCTATTCTCATTTCGTTCATCGTAATGAGGTGGCAGGGAATAAATGCAAACATAATGTCTCTAAGCGGAATAGCTATTGCAATAGGTGCAATGGTTGACGCGGCAATCATTATGATTGAAAATGCTCACAAACATATCGAGCATGATAATCTAAAACCTCCGGAACAACGAAAAGAAAGATGGGCGCTTATAACCGAGGCAGCAAAAGAAGTCGGTCCTTCTCTTTATTATTCGCTCCTCGTTATAACAGTTTCATTTATTCCTGTATTTACACTAGAAGCGCAGGAAGGAAGATTGTTCAAGCCATTAGCGTTTACAAAAACATACTCGATGGCTGCTGCTGCAATCTTATCGATTACTATTGTTCCGATCTTAATGGGTTATTGGATTCGAGGCAAAATTCTGCCTGAAGAAAGAAATCCTATAAACAGATTTTTAATAAAAGTATATCATCCCGTAGTTGATTTTGCAATCAAATACAGAATGTTTGTTTTAGCCGCAGCTTTAGTACTTTTGGCAATAACCTATATACCCTATAGCAAGCTTGGCTCGGAATTTATGCCGCCATTGTACGAAGGCGATTTGCTTTATATGCCTACAGCTTTGCCTGGGATGTCAATTAATAAAGCACGTGAAATACTTCAGCAGAGCGATAAAATAATTCGCAGTTTTCCCGAAGTGCACCACGTTCTCGGTAAAATAGGACGGGCAGAATCGGCTACAGATCCAGCAGGCCTTGATATGGTTGAAACGACAATAATGTTAAAACCCGAGAGCCAGTGGCGGCCAGGAATGACAACTCAAAAACTTATTGATGAGATGGATCGTGCCATTCAATTCCCGGGTGTTACAAATGCCTGGACTATGCCAATTAAAACAAGAACCGATATGCTAAGTACAGGAATAAAAACTCCTGTAGGCATTAAAATATCCGGGCCCGATTTGCAGACGCTTCAAGAAATAGGAAAAGAAGTTGAAACCGTTATACGTACTGTCCCCGGAACTCTAAGCGCATTTGCAGAAAGAGCTATGGGCGGAAATTATTTCGACATTTCTATTGATAGAAAAGAAGCTGCGCGCTACGGATTGTTAATTGAAGACGTTCAAAAAGTCATTCAAACTGCTATGGGCGGAATGAGCGTAACAAATACTGTTGAGGGACTTGAACGTTATACTGTAAACCTAAGATACAGCCGTGAGCTGCGGGATAATATAGAAGCATTAAAGCGCGTTCTAATTTCGACACCAACCGGTGAACAAATACCTATAGGACAAATTACAAAATTTGAAACCAAAAAAGGGCCAATGGTTGTTCGCAGTGAAGATACAAGACCTAATGCCTGGGTTTATGTTGATATAAAAAATATTGATGTAGGAACTTATGTAAAAAATGCACAGAGAATTTTGGCTGAGAATGTTAAACTGCCTCCAGGTTACAATATAATTTGGAGCGGTCAATATGAATATATGCAGCGTGCACAGGAAAGATTGATGTATGTAATCCCGATGACTATATTCATCATCTTTGTCATTATATATCTAAATACACGTTCACTAATAAAAGTTTCAATAGTTTTTCTTGCAGTACCTTTCTCTATGGTTGGCGTATTCTGGTTCCTTTATATACTTGGATACAATACAAGCATTGCAGTTTGGGTTGGTATAATTGCACTTGCCGGTCTTGATGCAGAGACGGGGGTTGTTATGCTTCTCTATCTGGATGTCGCTTTAAAGGAATGGAAAGATAAAGGACTATTGCGCACTCTGAAAGATTTAAAAGAAGCTATTCATCACGGAGCTGTAAAACGTGTACGTCCAAAGATTATGACTGCTTCTGTAATCGTTGCTGGTCTTCTTCCAATTATGTGGAGTACAGGTACCGGTGCCGATGTGATGAAACGAATAGCTGCACCTATGGTGGGCGGTGTTGTAACATCTGTGCTGATGGAATTGGCTGTCTATCCGGTTATTTACTATTTGTGGAGATCCTGGGAAATGAAAAAAGAAGCTAAAGCGGAAGGAAGAGTTCTAGAATCATAACTCAATGTATGAAATATTAACCAACAAACAGGAGTAAAAAATGAAAACGTTAAAATATATGGGGAATGTATTGATAACGATAGTATTTCTATACGGCGCTTCAACATTGGCTCAAGAAAAACCCGATACGACTAAAGCGGGCAATAAACCGATGAAGCATGGCCATCAAACTATGAATGAAATGAAGCACGATTCATCGGCTTCACATAAAATGCAAGACATGAAAATGATGAAAGATTCAAGTCATCATATGATGATGGACATGAAAGGAATGAAGGGCATGAAACATGAAATGCCTGCCGCGCTTGATTCTTCGGTAATTCGAACAGGTGAAATTGACCTCAAAGCCATTGATGAAAACAAAGATGGAAAAGTTTATCAGTGCCAGATGGATTTTAATGTTCTATCCGATCAACAGGGAAAAGATCCAAAATGCGGAATGAAACTGCAAGAAGTAACGTTAGAAAAAGCAAAAGAGAATTTGCTGAAGCATAATTTCAAAGTAAAATGAGCTAAATCATAAATAATATAGAGTAGTGAAGGTGTATCATGATAAATAAATTTATCGTAACTGCTGTTATAACAATCATGCTGGTTGTAATATTATCAAGCACTGCTTTCGCAATACCGGCATTCTCAAGGAAGTATCAGGTAGGATGTGATATGTGCCATACAATTTATCCTCAGCTCAATTCTTTCGGCAGAGATTTTAGGAATAACGGATTTAGAACCCCCGATGAATTAGTTTCGCCGCATCAAGAGGAGAAAAGCTTCTGGGATAAAGGGTTTGGCGAAGTGCCGCTCGATCTTCACGGAAAAATTAATCAAGCTTTTTATCCGAACAATCAACGAATAGGCACCGAAACCGGAGTAGGTGAGTTGCAGCTTAATGCCGGCGTAAATTTCTCGCAGAAAGTTTCATTCTATTTGCATACACATTTATGGGAATCCGGACAAGCTGGTGAACCATTGGCTATAGAAGTTAGAATTAATGATCTCTTCGGTACAAACTTATTTAATCTTAGGGCGGGGCAATATGAACTACCTCTTTCATTCTCTCCGGAAATTGAGAGATTGATGGCTTTCGGCTATTTGACATTCAGCCAGGCAATTGGAGGTAATTCTTTTTCGATAGATCAACCCCAGCTTGGACTGGAATTATCGGGCGATCTGGGAAATGATTTTTGGTACTGGACAGGAGTTGTAAATGGAACCGGTTTTAACTCAAACACTGTGACAGGTTTATTCGATAATAATCCGGCAAAAGATTTTTACTTCCGTTTTGCTAAAAATTTTGATGAGAGTACTGTTGGAGTCTTTGGATATATAGGGAATAATACCGTTTATGCCGATAGCATAAATTATAATCATAAAGACAATTTTTTACGCATAGGCGGAGATGTAAATCTTGTTCTTAACAAAGTTACTTTCCGGACAAGTGTCGTTCACGGCAGCGATTCAAATTTTGATGGTTTGAATAACAGCACAACATTTCACAGTGGTTTTATTGAATGTAACTATTTTGCTACAGAAAGACTTGTATTATTGGGCAGGTATGAAATTGTTGATCTAAAAAATAAAGCAGCATCGCAGTTCCCGGAAGCCAGGAAAACAAACTGGGCTATAACTCCGGGTTTTCAATATCTAATTCTTCCAAACGTAAAAGTTGGAGTGGAGTATCAGGTCAGACAGACGCCGTCGGCTAATCAGGCATTGGCGCTTCTGCATTTTGTTATTTAGGTAGCTGATGTTACAAAAGGTTTGTGCTCGACAAACAAATTTTTCTTGTTTAAGAGAAAATACCCGTTTTGCAGTTTAGTCTGTCAAACCTGCGTAAGGTTGAGTTAGGTACGAAATTAGAGTTGGCTGTGGCGAATTATGATGGTCTATATAAATAAATAAATTGCAGAATTAAGATTCGCTAACAGGAGAAATGATAAAATGAAATTAGATAATATGTTAAGATCGGAAAAAGGCGCACTTACATTTTTGATGTTGTCGGTATTGCTGTTAACCGGCTGTACAAGGTATTCTATTAGAACAGCTGAAAAACAGGCGCTCCCTGTTACTTTTATAAGACCCGGCTCTAAGATAGCTATTCTTCCTTTTGAAACAGAAAATGCTCTCTCGAACCTGGGTACTCAAGTATCAGACGAGCTGACAGTATTTATTCTTGAGAATACGAATGAAATAAAAATTGTTTCTACACCTCAAGTGCAGAAATTTCTAGTTAGTTCGAACATACTTACAAGTGGAATTCCGGACATGCATACACTTCACTCCCTTAGGGAAGGATTAAAATGTAATTATGTATTAACAGGTAATTTATTTATGTCTATTGGAGATGTAAAGTATACAACTTCATATACTAACCGGATTGCATCGGGCAGTGTTACAGTGAGGCTGATAGAATGTGATTCTGCTAACGTAGTGTGGGCAAAACATTTCCAGGATAGTTATCAAACTACTAGTTACTATTCTCAAGCGGGGGTTCAGACTGTAACATATTTGACCGACGGTCAGCTGCAAGAGCAGCTTATCCATAGATTAGCGGAAGACATTGCGCGATATTTTTATAATAACGATTGACAGAGAGCAGATATAAAATGATTGGTAACACAAAAAAATATAAAATAATTGGAGATAATATGAATTTCAACATCAAGTATATTCTTTCGGCAATAATAATAATGTTTGTTACAATTTCATCGCAAGCATTTGCTCAAGAATCGTCAAAACCCGATTCAACAAATACAAGCATGACAAAAATGAATTGCAGCAAAGACAAAAACAACGCACAAAATAAAATGGATTCCAGCAAAGATAAAAATAGCTCACATGACGAAATGAAATGCAACAGCAAAAATCAAACCGACACTGTTTCGGAAATAAATATAGATGAAATTGATAAGAACAAAGACGGAAAAGTATTTATCGATGAAATGTGTCCTGAAATTATAAAAGACGAACCGGGTAACAGTCCCAAGTGCGGAATGAAACTAAAAGAAGTAACACTTAACGAGGCTAAAGAATTCTTAAACAAAAATACAAAACCGGCTCATAATCATCATAATGATTAAGCGAGATATAGAATGTCTACTATAATATCGAAAAAATTTTGTGATATAATGTTAGATAATGAAATTACCGGAGCAGAGATGATCTGCTCTGTTTAACATAGATGCAATGCTGTCAGCTTGTAAGTTTGAAGTTGACAGCATTCGTTATCGGTTAAGGAGGCAAAATTATGATATGTAAAAAATGCGGGGCAGATAATACGGATGAAAATAAATTTTGTACAAATTGTGGTAATGAACTTCCAAAAGAGAATCAACAGCAGAAAAATATTTGTGAATCGTGCGGATCTGAAAACATGCCGACAAATAAGTACTGTACAATATGCGGTGAAGAGTTATCAGCTCCGGAAGGTGTGAAGAATGAACCTCAGAGACAAAATCTGCAGCGTAGAAGGACATATAACGAAAAGAAATATAAAAACAATATTTATCCTTCAGCAGTAAAGAAAAAAAATTTTTGGGGAATTACGATTGGAGTTAAACCTTTACTAATTGCGATTGTCGTTTTATTAATTTCAATAGGAATTATCGCTGTGGTGAATTCATGGTCTTACAAAAGTGAAGACGTTCAGTATCCACCGGAGTCTAAAAGTTCTAATCCTGTTGTAGAAGCGAAAGTGTTTGATATTGCTTCCCGGTTCGTCTGTTCCTGCGGTTCGTGCGGCGAGCAATCGCTTGAAAAATGTAAATGTGCAACGGCAGTGGAAGAAAGACAATTTGTAAGAGATTATCTTGAAAAGAAAAACAAACCGGAAGAAATAATTGTTGCTTTAGCAAACAAGTACGGTTATCTAAAATCCGAATATGCAAAGACTTACAACGTAGACGATTCTAAAACATGGTCATCGGCTGTACTACAATACCCCCAAAAAACATACGATTTAATAAAACCAAGGCAGTTAAATACACAGGCTACGTTTGCAAATGTGTCCGACATTTATTCTGCATTTAGATGTCCATGCGGGCAATGTCAAATTGATGAATTAAAAAATTGCGACTGCTCTCATAAAAACGGTGCAAGAGAAATTAAAGCTTTTGTAAGTGATTTAGTTAGAAACGGCAATTATACAATCGACGATGTTATAAAGATTGTAGATCAAAAATATGGTGGTAAAAAACAAACATTAAACTAATTCTTAGAGGAAAAGATTATGTCAGGGATAAATTATTGCCCGCGTTGCGGGACTCAATTAACCAAAGAAATGAATCACTGTCCGGAATGCGGTTTAAGAACGGACAGGATTGGTTCAACAGGTTCTGGTTATAGCAGTGACAAGAAAAAAAAGGTTTTCCAGAACAACAAAAAAAATAATGACAAGTACTGGTTCAGTGCCGTCATTTTGGTAATTGTAGTCTTGATTATAATTTACAATAGAAAGCCTACCAAAGAATACGGCATAATTAAGAAACAGCCGCAAGTTGCTAGTTCTGTTTCTTATCCCGCATTCAGATACGAGGAAACTTATACTATAGCATTTGCCAAGGGTGATAAAATTGTACTTCCACTGGATCTCGTAAAAGAAAAGAAAATGGTGAAATTCGATTATCTTGGAGATGGAGGTAAAATACCACTCTTGGCATATCTTTCCGAGGATGGAAAAGTAATTACCGCTATAAGTATGTGCGAACCATGCAACTCGACCGATTTCCATATTCAAGGCAGCAACTTAATATGTAACTCATGCGGAACTACATGGAATTTAAACAATCTGGAAGCCGTTAGCGGGTCATGCAGCAAATACCCGCCCGATCCAATTCCGAGCACGGTTGTTGGGAATGAAATTCAGATTGATAAATATCTGGTAACTAACTGGAGAAGAAGAATTTAAAGTGAGAAATAGATTATCGAAATATTTCCGGTTCCAACACTCTTAGAAAATAAATAGGAGGTTACAATGAAACGCGTAATTTATTACTTGGTACTGTTGATTGTTTTGACTGCAAGCGATGTGTTAGCCCAGCACCAAATGGGTGGCATAACCGGTAATTACAACCCAAAAGATCCTGCATTAGCTGCGCTCCTTTCTATCCAGCCTCTTCCTTTCGATATAGGAAATTTTTACAGTGGTAATTGGAAACGTGGGATTATTTACACAACTGCCGAACTTGCTCTTTTTATACCGGCGGCAGTTTTACTCGGGCGGAATAATTGGGGTTGGGGCATGCACGGCTATTCATCGTATTACTATACAGACAATAGACGTTCTTGGACGAATGCCGAACGGAACCAGTTTTATTATTTATTGGCTGGATATGTAATAGTAAAAATTATTAGTGCATTCGATGCAGGGTATTCGGCAGAAATATTTAATAAGAATTTTTCGATGCAATATGACGTTCGGAATAATTCCACGGCGCTTTCACTAAAAATTCCGCTTAATAAATAGTAAGCAACACTAAGCAGATGTATTATATATGGAATATTATGAATAACGAAATCAAAATTAATAGGCGGCTGTTATGAAAACAATCAAAGCATATGTACGGCAAGATGTTGCAAAGCAGGTTATAAAAAAACTCGAGCAGAACGGTGTCAAAAACATGATGGTAGAGAGGATTGATGAAATTGCACAATGGGAAGATAAACAAGCGCAGATATATTCGTTGGAATATTTAGAGAAGTACAATGCAATAGAGAAAATAGAATTTGTCTGCGAAGATTGCAACGTAGATAATCTTTGCGAGCTTATCAAAAAAAACTCCAAAGCCGGGCGCGATGATGACGGAGTAATAATCGTTCAGCCGACAGAAAGAATGATTTCGATTTCTACTAAACCAAATGATCAAACTGTAAAATAATTCAATAAAGAATAGGAATAGAAACTATTATGAAATTGCGTGATATATCATTGCAGAGTCTAAGAAGAAAAAAAGCAAAAACGTTTTTTCTGGTTATCGGATTAGTTGTAGCAGTAACTTCGGTTGTAACGCTAATAACTGTTTCGAAGTCTATTAATCAAAATATAGAAAAGAATATGGATGAGTTCGGGGCGAATATTTTGATTGCCCCTCAAAGCGACGAGCTTAGTTTGAATTACGGCGGAATGAACGTTTCTGCCGTTTCAATTGGAGAAAAAGAATTAAAGAACGAAGATGCTGCTTTAATAAAGACTATCAAAAACAAAGACAATATAAGTATCGTTTCACCCAAACTTATCAATGTTGCCAATGTTGAAAGCAAAAATGTTTTAATTGTTGGCATAAATTTTAACGAGGAACTCCGCCTAAAAAAATGGTGGAAATTTACCGGTACGAAACCATTTCAAAAAAATGAAATTGTAATCGGATCGGAAATAAAAAAACAATTGAACAGTGGATTACAAAAAGAAATTAAAATTAAAGATAAAAATTTTGTAGTTAGCGCCGTTCTGGAACCCACCGGCTCCGGGGACGATAATGTAATTTTTATGGATTTAAGCGAGGCGCAAGCACTTTTCAACAAGAAAAATTCATTAAGTCTTATAGAAGTTGCAGCATTGTGTTACAACTGTCCTATCGAAGAGATCGTTAAACAAACATCTTCAAAGCTGCCGAACGCAAAAGTTACAGCAATCCGCCAAACAATTGAATCGAAGATGGATGCGATGCACAGATTCAAACAGTTTTCGATTGGCATATCGCTGATTATAATTATCATTAGCGGGCTGATAGTTTTTGCAAATGTGAGTGCTTCTGTAAATGATAGAACGAGAGAGATTGGTATATTCAGAGCAATCGGTTTTAAGCAGACCCACATCATCAAAATAATTCTGATGGAAGTATTTATTGCAAGTGCTTCGGCAGGATTGCTTGGTTATGCGGGCGGATTGCTCTCCTCGGGAATAATTGTTCCCATAATTAGCATGAGTAAAGAAGCAGTAGTGTTGTATGATTTTAATTTGCTTTTGATTTCTATGGCATTATCAATTATAGTCGGTTTTATTTCGAGCATATACCCGGCTTACAGAGCTTCTAGACTCGATCCAACAATAGCGTTAAGATCTTTATAAGGTAAAATAATAATGAGCTTTATTGAAATAAAAAATGTGATTAAAAAGTATCAAAGCGGCGGAGAGGATGTGCTTGCTGTTAACGATATTTCATTAGATATACTACAGGGAGATTTTGTCTCGATCATGGGACAATCCGGTTCCGGTAAAAGTACTTTGCTTGGAATTCTGGGAGGGTTGACGCATCCGACAAACGGTACGGTACAGGTCGATGAAATCGACTTATTTAAATTGAATTCTGAAAAGTTAGCTAATTTCAGAAGAGAATATTTAGGCTTTGTATTTCAGTCTTATCAATTAATTCCTTATCTCACAGTATTGGAAAACACAATACTTCCACTGTTGCCCGACGATTATTCAAAAACCGAACAGAAAGAAAAAGCATTTTCAATACTCGACAAACTTCATTTAAATGATAAGTTCAACAGATTAACCGAGGAACTGAGCGGCGGTGAACAGCAAAGAGTTGCAATTGCTAGAGCTTTAATAAATGATCCTTATATAATTCTGGCTGACGAGCCAACAGGAAATCTAGACTCGAAGACAAGCGAAGAGATTATGCACATATTCTGCAAATTGAACGAAGATGGGAAAACCATAATTATGGTAACTCACAACGAACACATGGAAATGTTTGCAAATAAAAAAATTTATTTGAAGGATGGAAAAATAAACGGAGGTATATAATGGTGGTAGTAAAAGATCCTGTATGCGGAATGTCCTTTGTTGAAGAAGATGCAGCCGGTAAAACAGAATACAAGGGTAAAATATATTACTTCTGCGCACCTTCGTGCAAAAAATCATTTGAAAGCGATCCTGAAAAATATTTAAATATGTTAAACCGTTCTCATACTTCACCCGGAGGAATTAATAACGAAGGAGATGAGCAAAATGAAAAAAATAACGGCGTACGTGAACACAACTAGAGTACATTGGCTGGTTGAAGAATTACAAGCTATGGGTATAGAAGAAATAGAGGTTACCGAATATTTCAAACCACTGTCGCAAATATCGCGGTTTGAATTATCGTGTGAAGATAATTTAGTTGAGCAAGTGAAGGCTGCTGTTCATAAGATTGGAACATGCGGACAGGCTATTGATCATGCTGTTTTTGTCTACACGCTAGAAAAATAGAATCACTACAATAACTAAAACAACACAATAAACAATAAAGGAGAAGCGCCATGAAAAACCAAAGTAATAGTCGAATGCAAAATACCATTATGCGAATGTGTGTAATTGTTTTGTTCTTTTCATTGATTGGAGGCACTGAAATTTTTGCTCAGCATCAGCATGGTGGAGGAGGTATGGGTGGCAATCAAAATATGCAAATGCACGCGATGCAGAAACAAATGGAGGAGATGCAGAATATGATGACAAAGATGAACGGGCTTGTTTCCAAATCTTCGATGATGGTATCTATGATGAAAAACGGGGACCAAATGCAGCAACAATCGGCGAATAGTGTGGACATGCACTCAAAAATGCTGCCCTTGATGCAAAATATGGAAAACATTGCGAAGAGCATGGATGGTACGCTAAGCGAGTTAAACAAAATGATGGGCGATAAAGGAATGATGCAAAATGAAGCTATGAGCGATCACATTAAAGATATGATGGGAAAGATGGAATCGTTGATGGATGATTATGATGATATGTTAAAATTGATGAAAGACGCTCAAGAAAAAGGATACAAATAAAATGGGAGTTTACGTTGGTAAGTCGATCGGGAAGTTCATGCGGCGTTCCCTGGTACTCTTTCTTTTACTGGTAGGTAATGTTTATATATCCGGCCAGGAAGGATGGACACTATCAACATCTCTTCAATACACAAGCGGCAGCTATCAATTGAATAATTTTAACAAGATTATCTATTTGTATGGTGGAGCGGGTTACCAAACTAATAATTGGAATCTTAATATTTCTATTCCGGTAGTTGCGCAAACTGCTGGCGGGGTGGGACTGGTTGGCGGGATGATACTTCCAAACGGAAACAGAAACAATACTGAAGGAGGCATAATAAATAACCCGGGTGAATCCAACAGCGGATCGATGATGGGAGATAACGGAACAAGTATGAACAATCAATCGATGTCTTCATTTGGACATATTGGTTTGGGAGATATATATCTTTATGGCTCATATGATATTTTCGAAGATGACGCTTTGCTTTTTTCACTAACTCTAAACTCTTTTGTAAAAATTCCCACGGCTAATTATAGTCAAGGATTGGGTACCGGAAAATTTGATGTAGGTGTTTCTGCAGCAATTAGACAAGCTGTAAAGAGTTATTTTGTATTTACAGAACTAGGTTATATCGAAATAGGCAAACCCGCAAATTTGAATTACAAAAATCCGGTCAGTTTAGGTTTTGGCCTTGGAAGGTCTTTCGATAACGGTAATTATTCTTTTTTGATCTATTATCAATCCTATACAACGATTATTAATGGCTTTGACTCTCCAAAATTATTGTCGTTAGGGTTTAATTATAAGATTAACTCAAAACTTACTCTTTCTCTTATTGGATCGGCCGGGCTAAGCAAAATTACATCCAATGTTTCTTTTTCAAATAGGCTGGTATGGAATTTATAAACAAAAGTAAATAGGAAAGGAAGTACAATGAAATATTTCAAAAGAACAATAATTGTTCTTGTAATTCTAATCGGCTCATTTTTTCTTTTTATGTATTCTGGATTTTATAATGTGAGCGCGATGGAACCACACTACGGCTTAACTTTGTGGATTATTAATACGTTGAAAGATAATTCCATTGAACACCATGCAAAGGAAATTAAAGCTCCAAATCTTAACAACACAACTCTAGTCAAAGCAGGCTTCGTTCGGTACCGCGAAATGTGCACCGGTTGTCACGGAGGACCGGGGTTATCACGCGACGATATTGGTCGGGGACTTTACCCGATGGGGCCTGCACTCGCAAACTCTGTTAGAGAGCTTTCACCTTCCGAACTTTTCTGGATAACAAAGAACGGAATTAAAATGACGGGCATGCCTGCCTTCGGAAACACGCACCCCGATGATAAAATTTGGGAGATTGTTTCCTTTTTGGAAAAACTTCCCGGAATGACTCAAGAACAATACGAAGCTCTGAACAAAGCTACAAAGGATGAAAGCGATGAATAAAAATAAAAGGAATGTTTATAGTGCAGAGAAATTATTAAACAAGATACCGTCAAGAAAAAAAGTAAAGAATGCCTTTGCAGCAACTCTGCTTTTGCTGTTAGCATTAGCTAATTTCAATGTATTTGCACATGGAGAAAAAGATCATGGCAAAAGCAGTAGTACAAAAGTTGACACGGTTACCGTTGTTAACGGAGATACCATTGCGGTGAATGGAAAACAGCTAATGTCGATGGGACACAAAACGGTTAAGGAAGAGGAACCATTCGTATTAAATCCTTCAGAAGAAATTTTTAGACACATGCACAACAAAGTTGTTCATTTCCCTGTTGCATTTGGATACTTATTATTCATCTTTATAATCTTAGGATATAAAGTTGAGGTATGCCATAGAGCATCAAAGATTATTGTTGTCCTGGGCGGTCTCTCTTCAATTCTGGCGGCAATTTTTGGTCTTCTTCAGGTTAGCCCGTTTATAGGAACACAGAAATATTCATACGTTATACTTCACCGTAATTTAGCGTTCGTTAGTGTTTTTATATATGCACTTCTGACATGGGCTATATTTCGCCGCAGCTCGTGGAAGATTCAATTTGCAATAGTATTGATTTTGGCGGGACTTATAACCGTAATAGGTTTTCTTGGCGGTGCAATTGCGCATTAATTTTCTTGCTGAAAACTGAAGAGAGGGGTTGAGATACAAAAAAATAGAATTAAGGTGCAGGGTGCTTATTAAAGAAAAATATGATTTTACTTCCAAAGAACGGCTAATCAAAATATCCCCGTTCGCAATGTTGTTGGTCATTTCAATTTCGATAGTTTTTTCTCACTTCGTAGTAATGTTATATGGACTAAAAGCACATCACCCGCACCGGTTGATAGAGCTGCTCGTAGATTCTATCTTGCTAATTGTATTGATTTCTCCGCTGTTATATTGGTTTGTGCTCAGGCCATTTATTAATCAAATAAACGAAAGTACGAGGGTAAGTAGAGAATTGACAAGAAGTGAAGACGAATTCAGAAATCTTGTACAAACCATGAACGAAGGCCTTGTGGTACAGAACAATGATGGAATAATAACATTTGCAAATGACAGATTTTGTGCAATGCTTGCTTTTAATCCTGCCGAAATTATAGGGCATAGTTTTGCAGATTTTATGGATCAAAAGAATTATCATTTTCTAAAAGATTATCTAGAGAGAATTATTTACACAGAGCATAATTCGGTCGAAATAACTTTGGAAGGAAAAGATCTTAATAAAGTTGCAGCTCTGGTTTCGCCATCTCGAATTTTGAATGAAGATGGTAAAACAGAAGGGATTTTCTTAGTAGTAACAGATATTTCTTCACGTAAGCAAATGGAGCTGGAGTTGATTGATGCTAAAGAAAAAGCTCTGGTGTCAAACAAATTGAAATCCGAATTCTTAGCCCAAATGTCGCATGAAATCCGCACACCTATAAATGTAATAATAAATGTAGCTGAAACTCTCAAAGAAGCTGAAGGACTCGATCCGAAAGTAGATCTACACGATGAATTAGAAGCGTTGGATTTTGCCAGTAGAAGAATTGTTCGTAGTATAGATTTGATATTAAACTTATCGGAAATTGAATCCGGAAATTATACATACAGAAGTGAGCGAGTAGACATTCAAAATGATTTATTGATTCCTTTATATAAAAAATTCAAAGACACTGCCACAAAGAAGGGATTGGACTTTCATATAACGATCCAAACAAAAGACTTAGAAATTGACGCCGATAAATTTAGCGTTGAACAAATATTAGCAAACTTGATTGATAACGCAATTAAGTTTACAGAAAATGGAGAAGTTGCAATAACTGTTTATAGAAATAACTTGAATGAAATTTGTGTTGAAGTTTTAGATACGGGGATCGGTATATCGAAAGAATATCAGTCGAAAATGTTTGAATTATTTACGCAGGAAGATCATGGTTATAGCAGAAAATATGAAGGAAACGGTCTGGGTTTAGCATTGGTAAAGAAATATTGTGAATTAAACGATGTGAAAATTTCGTTTGAAAGCCATAAAGGCAAAGGAACGGTTTTTACGGTTGCGTTTAATCCACCGGATGCCTGGCAAGTATTAAATTCTCTGCCGCTCCGCGAGGTGTAGAAAGCATTTGCGGCAGATTTATTCTGTTGCTGTAATAAAATAGACGGAAGCTAATAGATTAGATGAAAACTACTCTGAAAATAAATCGTAACGTTTTAAGTGAGAAAAAATTTATGAATGTAATCAAGACCGAATCGCTTTTAAAATGCCCGTATTGCGGTTATGAAGAAATTCAAATTATGCCTGAAAATGCCTGTGTGTATTTTCATAAATGCAATAATTGTTTGCAAATAATCAAACCAAAAGCTGGCGATTGTTGTGTGTTTTGCTCTTATGGAAACGAAAAATGTCCTTCTCAACAGGAAATTATTTTTGGCCGGAAATAAATCCACTCGTACTTTATTATAAGATCAGCAGCATAATAAGAGAAGAGAGTTTGGATATCAAAAGTAGTTTATCAATAAATAAATTCCCGCCTAAACTGCTTTAGGCGGGCGAATTCCATTTTTTGTCAAATATTTCTTTTCGGACTACTTTTACTCAAATTTTTAACAGCCTTTTTCCCCGATGCATAATCGATCGGAGAATTTACTTTATTTCTTTTTTTCTATCCCACCGGTATCAATAATAACTGGAATACCGTTCGAACCCGTCGGAACAAAAAAGAATGATGTATTGCTGCTATTTATCAATGCTTTCTGTACGTCAAGCGCACGATATTGTAGATAAGCTGGTGTAAGTGTGCTGTCAATTATTCTTTGTGCTGTCTGCTGTCCTTTTGCTTCGATAATCTTGATTTGAGCGTCCTTCTCAGCAATTCTTGTTTCAAATTCTTTTTGCAGTAGTTTCTGTTCGGTTGCGAGCTTCAAATCCGCAGCTTGTTTAATTTGCGGTGGATACTCTACATGTTTTATTTCTACCGCATCTAACTCTAGGTGCTTACCCTTCAAAGTATTTTTGAGTTGAGCTAAAATTGTATTCTGAATTTCAACGCTCTTTTTAGGTATATCGTTGTATTTGTATTCTGCAAATACCGACCTGGAAATAGAACGAAATTGCTGCTGCACTACCTGTGTATAATACGGCTGACCTATTTCTGTATGTAGATAATAAAGTTCATTTTCTTTAGGGCGCAGGCGTAGTGCAACCTCAACATCCATATGAAGATCATCCAAAGAAAGAATATCTACATTCTCGCTTTGGGTTTTCCAACGAACATCATACAAGATTATATCATTCCATACAATAGCCCATTTAAATCCATTTGGATAAACTGTTGTATCAACGCCGGCAAAGTGACCCGAATAAAGTCCTTTGTAGCCGCCTGGAATCATTGTTCCACAGCCTGCCAGCAAAACTACTGCAAGCAAGCCAACAATAATTACATATTTTGCTTTCATAATTTTTTCTCCTCTTGTTAAAATTTAGCATAGATTATATTCGTATTCACTTCTTAATAAATCTAAACCTGCTGCTTCGTTAGTATAGAACACAGAAGCTAACTTATTTTTAATGTGAAAGTTTAATGCCAGAGTTAAAGTACAGAAAGGAACAAAAAAAGAAAAGATTTGATTCTAGGGAAGTAAAGTTTTTTAAAGAAAGTTAAATCTGTTAAAAATTCTTAAAAAGAAGAATAACAGAAGGTCAAATCTAGTTGAAATTCCGTAACGGCATCTTTTCACTATTGATAGGTAAATATTAACTCACCTTACGCAAGGCTTGATTGACCTTGAAAAATTAAGACTGCAAAACGAGTATTTTCTCTAAAACAATAAAAATTTGTTCGTCGGGTACAAACCTTACGTAACGTTAGTATTAATTATTTTTTAGTAGTAGCTTCTTTGATCTTATCAAGTCTGTTCGTTATCTCTTTTCTATCATCCGGATTTAGTTGCCGGGCAATTATACTGTTGAGTTCGGTTTCGGCTTCATTCAATAAATTCATTTGCAACATTAAGTCGGCAAAGTAAATTCTATCCCTTATTTGATTTTTTGTTTCGGGATATTTTCTATAAGTTTCTTTTGCAACAAGTATAGCCGATTCCTTGAATCCATTTTGTGCGAGCTGCATTGCGCCGTTAAGTTTTTTAATGCCAATATCGTTGATACTACCCGCCGCCGGTTTACCAGCATCTACTTCGCTTCCATAAACCGCAGTGTTACGGGTGAGCGAACTTCCTTTTGTTTTAGGAACATTCCGGATTTCTTCCATTGCGAGCGCAAGCAATAATTCGTTCAGGGACATTTTTTTAATTGCGTTCAAACCGAGTGCAGAGTTGCTTTGCAGTACAAAACGGCTCTCCTTATTCGCAAGTTGAACGAACGACTTATCATCGGTTAAAATCAGATCTGTTCCGTGCAATTTTTGTCCGACTGAAACTTTCATCCAATTTTCACCGGTACCGATTAACGCTTGAACATTCCCGCTGACTTTTTCGACGGAATATTCTTGTGCCGATATGATTGCTGAAAGTATAAATAAAATGAACATTATCTTTTTCATAAAAACCTCGTGAATTAAAAATCGACAATAACAACAGTGCCTTTTGCTAGTCCTAATTGTTCCAAAGCCTCTGTTTCAAATTTATCTGCCGCAACTGACCACGCAACTTCGAAATTGTTGAGCGAAGTAGTCTCAAGAGGGATCCAAATTTGATCTTCACCATTAGAATTTTTTCTTACAAAGAATTTCTTGTCGTTGTTGGTTATAAGCAAACTCTTACCGGGTAGCAGTTGAGTGTTTATCAAAAGATTAACGTGGCTAATACCGTCGGGATTTTTGTAATCGACAAAAGCTGTTTCAATTCCTATAGACTCAAGCAAAGAAGAGAAGCAAACGCTAAAATCATCGCAATCGCCACCTTTTAGTTTTATCGTTTCGTTTGGAAATTGAACGTGATCAACATCGGCGCGGGGGTCAGAAACGTAAACCATATTTTTTACGAATTCGTTAAACAGGATTTTAATCTTTTGAAAGATTTTTAGCTCTGCCTCCGCGCTGTCTATTTTCTCTTTGTACTTTGTCAAGATGCTCTTAGAATACGAAGCTGAAAAGTCGTAATCGCGTTGAACAAAATAGCGGAGGTTGGCAACTGTTCCATCCCAGCTATTAATATCATTAATCAGAATCGGTTTCTGAATCATTTCATCCGGGTCGGAATTGGTTGTGTACAAATAAAAATCGGCTTCGGCAATTTCCCTTTTCGAGATCTGACGGGTAGTATGAATAGTTGTAAAAAATTTTACTTCGCCGGTATCTCCGGCTGGAATAGTTACATCACGGGAATATACCAGTTCGTTATTAATCGAGCGAATTAATAATGCCGGTTTGACGGTAACTGGTTTGTCGGTTAGGTTACTAACTTTTGCTACTGCTACAGGAGTATCCAGATATTTTTCTTCTAAAGTGGGAAAAATTTGTTCTTTAACCTCAAGACCTCTGAAACGAACTTTCTTTTCTGGCGCAAAAGAAAGAGCAACGGAAGTGTTAAGGTTAATCCTGTCAAAGCTGAATTGATTATTCATAAGATTATGAATGCCGTTGGATATCAATTCGGAAAGAGGCAAAGGATTCGATCTATCGTTTAGATATTTAATTCCGCTGACAGAAATGTTTAACAAATGTGACGAGACGCTTATAAATGGCTGAATTCCCGCAATGAACGGAAATTGATAACGGTCATGGAAAGCCGAGATTCCAAAATTGAAATCGAGATCGAACATTTTAGTCCACGATGAGATTCCCCCGATCATCGACCCGCTTGTTTCTATAGAGTAATTAATTCCCAAATTTTCTACCGGTAAATACCGAACTGTGAATGCTGCTCCTTTTTCGTTTTTCAAAGCGTATTTGTTTACAATATCCTCTGAAAATGATTTTCCGGTTAGAAAAAGATTTTGTGGGAAAATGGAAAGGGCAAGAAAATTCAACGGGCGGTAGGTAACACCAAGATCACCTCGCCAGAAATTGTTGTTAGTAACCGTTGTTCTAGAACTTATAAAATTTGCAGTATCGGTAAATACCGGTTCCGGCTGATCTTCTTGAAACTTTTGTTCAAAATATCTCAATGAAAAACCGGCAGAAAATTTTTCGGAGATTTTGTAGGAGTATCCGAATCCGAAAATTTCAGCCAGACGAATTTTTGTATTCAGTGAAGTAGTAAATTTAACCGAGTCGTTTACAAGAAGTTTGATTCCGCTGTTAACATTGAAATCTTGAAGATACCCGGGAGTATATCTGAGATAAAGATAGTTTTCATTAATTCTTTTTGAAAGCGAGAGCATGAAAATGTTGCCGGTGATCTGTTTTTGTCTTACACCTGAAAACGAAAGTGACAACTCCGAATCTTTGCCGGGGCTTAGATTAACGGGATTCGATTCCAGCGAATTGAGCCGGAACGCCGAATCGATAGACTGTGAATTGCCAAAAAAATCCAACGATTGCTGGCCATATAAGGCTGAACCACACATAATCAAACATACTCCAAAAATTAGTTCGATCTTAACGCGGAATATCAACTTTAATGTTATGAATACTTTGCGCTGCAATATAGCTGTCTTTTAATACTGCGTTATAAGGAATTCCTTTTATTATTCTTTTAATTAATGTAACAACCAAAAACTTGCTCTGATTGTATTGTATCTTTTCAAGAATAGACCATGGTACCTTTAGAATATTTGTATTTGCGGCTCTAAAAATAAATAGCGGATTTGCATCGCCGAACGATTGATTAACCGTTCCGATAATAACACTGATGGAATCATTCGAAATATTATTCCATGAAATTTCCATAGAAAGATTATTAGTAGAAACAGACCCGCGCAATTTAATCTGTCCGACTATTTTGTTTGGTGTCGTCATGTCAAATTGGAAAGGCGGATTGTAGCCGTCATTAATTCTAACATTAATGCTTGAACCGTAAGGGAATTGATTGTCTGTACCGCCGTGCATCCCGTATCCCATACCGTTGGAAAAAATGTACTTGAACCCTAGCAATGTATCAACTTTAGTATGCTGCTGATTCATCATCTGCATCCGGTTGGATTCCACTTGAGCAGGAATATTATTGAAAAATACCGAATTGACGGACCTGGATTTATAACCAACAACCGTATTGTTGGGGCCCATGACAGGTTTACTTTTATCATTGAATATTGCGAAGTAATACGTGCCATCGGTAAAGTTGGAATAATTTGAGTTGTGTATTCCGCTAACATTTACAATTGTCGATTTGTCAATGAATGGTGCTACTATACCTGTTGAATCGTAACCATTGCTGTAAACATAAGTCGATGGTTTTGCCGGTACAATTCCTACATTAATATTTTCGGTTGTTGTTGTGCTTTCTGTGAACTCAAGTGGAGAAGGATCTCCGCAAGAAACAAGAATGGCAAACGAAAGTAACAATGTCAAATATTTAATTTTCTTTTTCATGATTTATCAAAAGGAGCGGGAATTACGCCCGCTCCAATTTTTCTTAATTTATTTTATAGCTATTGGAATACCCCAGCTCTTTTCTTCAACCGGAGTCTTGTCATCATAAATAGTTTGGTTTGGAAATGCATTAACTACTGCATGCATAAATCCACCGCTTGTAGAAGGCGCATTCCACTGCAACTCATAAACTTTATTATAAGAACTTCCATTTTGTGTAGTGGAAATTAACTTAAATCTCAGTTTATTTCTATTGCCAAAGACAATCATGTGGGAACCGTTGCCTGTGGCTCCGTTGCCGTTCATTCCGCCATTCATCGTACCACTCCCCATCATTCCGTTACCGTTCATTCCATTGCCCATAGAACCGCTACCTACACCGCCCATCATGTAACCATCAGCCAGACCCTGTATCATCATTCCTTGAGTAAGTGTAAGAATATCATCATCTTGGTAAGCGCTGACAATCTCGACACGTACGGTTACCGAACTATTTTTATCATAGAGCGGAAATTGATGATGTGAACCACGCACCATCGTTAAAAAGAAATCATTAGGTGAAGTTGTTTGGTAAACATTTCCGTCGGAAAAAGTTACCGTTATTCTTTTGATATCGATATTGGCTGTATTTGTACCGCCCGATACAAGTGAAACCGCTATTACTCTCCAGTCACTCGATTGATTGCCTGTATTTCCGACTTTCACATATTTGATTACCCGCGTGACTGTAGTTGAATATGGTTTACGAATCAGCGTGTCAACTCTTGCTGTTTTAGTTGAGTCCGGTTTCCGGTACGAAGCTGCTATTAAAAGTTCTCCTTCAAATTTTTGTGTAAGGTAACCGTAAGCAGTGTCGGCATTCGCCTGGAAATCCAGATTGCTATCAACCATCTTCAAATTCTGTCCAATTTTCAGCGGATAAATTTCCTTAGCCAGTCCACCTACAACGCTCATAACCGTAGTTTCATTGAAGTTCGGTTCAAACGACTGCACTGCAGGATCGTTTGCTGTAATTGACTTAAGTGCAGTATCTAAACTTCCTGATTGTGACTCGGTTTCAAATAAGCCAACTTTATCGCAACCATATAAACCAAAAATCAAGATTGTCATTACTGCAAAGACGAAAAAGATTTTTTGCTTCTGCATTTTATAACTCCGTTTTTGTTAAGAAATTTGATTTATATGACGCATAATATATGCCAATGAGAAAAGATTAGAATTCATCTTCAAACAGAAGGTTGAAAGAGGATCGGTGTGCCTGGAAACCGTAAACAACTGCCTGAAGTGAATTAAACAGGCAGTTTCTTTAACAAGTCCTTTATAGTATCATCAAGATATGAATGGAATTTTACGGGAAGGTTTTTATATTTTGATGTAAAAGCAGACTTCACTTTTTCAAAGTCTTTGTCTCCGAGCCTTATTATATCTTTCTGCAAATTTTCTATATAAGTCTTTGCCTTTAATTTAAGACGCTCAATAGAGCTTTTATCATTTGTCCGGGCAAGCTCGATAATGGTTTGTTCGAAGGCGAAAGAATTTGCTACGTACCTTTTGAAAAACAAGCCGCGCAAATTTTCGGAAACAACCGTTCTGCTTAAATTACCAAGTTCTTTTGCAGTTTCATTAATTGACGAATGCGAAAAAGATTTACTGCGCAACGACTCTAAAATTAAATCCTCCATGTCGGACCGATCAACTTTACGGTATTCACCGGTTAAATCGTTCAGCTGAATAATTTTTCTCCCTTCTGATTTTGCGAATATCACGGCGCGCTTAATGACAGACTGCAACTCGCGGACGTTACCTTTCCAATCATTTTTCGTCAAGCTATCTAAAACAGCTTTGGAGATATTCATTTCCGGGTCATCCAACCGGATAAAATGGTACGCAAGTAATTCTATATCTTCCTTTCGTTCGCGTAGAGGCGGCAATTCTAATTTTAGAACATTAAGCCGGTAATAAAGATCTTCACGGAAAAGTTTCTGTTTAACACTCTCGTACAGATTTTTATTTGTAGCAGCAATGATGCGGACATTAACATGTTTAATTTCCGGGGCGCCTACTTTCTGAACTTCGCCAAATTGAATCACGCGTAAAAGTTTGGTCTGAAAATTTTCGGTAGTCTCGCCAATCTCGTCAAGAAAAATTGTCCCGCCGTCAGCTAATTCGAACTTTCCTTTCCTGTCTGCAACGGCATTTGTGAAGGCGCCCTTTACATGTCCGAAAAGTTCGCTTTCCAGAAGCGAGTCTGATAGCGCTGTGCAATTAATAGCGACAAAATTGCTGCCGGTTCTTTTTCCAAGATTATGAATTGCACGCGCAACAAGTTCTTTGCCGCTCCCGCTTTCGCCGAGTATTAAAATTGTTGCGCCGCTTGCGGCAATTTTTTTTATGGTTTCAACCAGGTCTCTCATAACATCACTTTGAAAAATCATTCCTTCAAAAGAGGTACCAATTTCTTTTTCCGCAGGAATGATTTCCGGCTCGTTATCGTCTTTCCATTTTTGCAGTCGCGCTATTTCATCTTCGAGTAAAATAATTTTTGATGTGAGATTTGTATATTGTTCATCCGGTGTTGAGTTAAGCCGGCTCTTCAATCTGGCTAATTCTTCTTCTTTCATTAACAATGTGTGTTTCAGTATCTCCGATTCGTTAAAAGTATTGAGCAGATTAGCTTTGCTTTCCGATAGGTTGAAGCCGAATTCAATTGCCAGAAAGACAATTGCTGGAATGATAACGGCGGAATAATTTATTTCTAGAAAGAAGAACGTGAAGAGTATATACGCTGCAATAACAAAGAAGAAAATGTAAATCATAATAACATTATTGCGCGGGATTTTTATTTTGATAAAAGGAATAACCAGTAGCGGAATCAAAAAAACTAAGGCGAGATATGAGCCAATCCGGAAATTTAGTGAACGGTCGGTGAGCAAATTATCAACGGCAAAGGCGTGAAGTGCAATGCCGGGTAGTTCTTTATCGAACCCGCTTGAAATAGTTTTTGCTATTGTCGGATCACTTACGCCTACCAATACAATTTTGTTTTTGAAATTTTGGAGACGCTTGTCGTGTCCTTCTATCATTCTAAAAAACTCAAGTAAAGAGTAACTGCAAAAGTTTTTCCATGAATTGTAGAAATTTACTTTTGTTAGTTTGTTTTCAGTAGATTTATTTGCCAGGGCGGATGAAAATGATTTTTCCGTTTTCCCGTTTACATTTATAGAATTCGGGATGTATATACCGTCGCCAGAAATATAATTCAAGTAACCGCTGGCAATTTTTGAGTTATCCAATTTCGGCTGGGAATATATTATGGAATCTGTTCCTGCAGTAACGTCGTTAATAATTAAAGATGAAACAACAACTCTTCCGCTTCGTTTTATTTCCTCATTCAGTAAACCGTTATAGACAGATTGACTTGCTGTATTGTTGGAAAGGAGAACTTCAATACCAATTTTAGAAACACCTAAATCCGAAAACTTGCTAACAAGCAGCGCGTAGTAACTTCTTTTTAAAGGCCAGCCACCCAGTCTTTCAATATCGTTTTCATCGATATGAATTATAACAATGTTTGAATCTAGCAATCTTTGTCCGGCTAACTTTGTAAAAGTATTTTCCCCGCTTCTATTCAGCGAGTTAAATACACCTGCCGCCGAAAGCAAGAAGAGTAAAACTACGGCAATGAGCTCTAATGTTCTCTTACGCAATAACAATTTCCCGGCTGTTTTCATGAATGTTCCAATCAACCGTAATAAAATTACCAATTTTAAAAAGAATATGAAGGAAAGAATTCAATAAAGAAGAGGGGATCGATTCTACAAGTCTATTTTTTGGCGTTACTATCAGTATCGATAAGCTGGAATTGCTTAAAAACATACTGCCGTGGTGTAACCGGTTTCCGTTAATTAAAAATTTTTGATAAGCAACAAATACAAATGCTGATCACTATGATGTTATAATTGAAAAAGATTAGTTGTATACAGCTCTAAAATGGAACTCAACAACGTCCTTATGTTAATATATGTTATAATTGAATCAACAAATTTTCTCAACTCAACAAACAACATACGCTTCTTTTATACGGCAAATTGCAATGTGTTAGTCTTAGAGAATTTACTTGCAAAGCAAGATTCTTAAAAGGACAAACAGTTAAAGCAGTTTACCGTCGTCTTGCTTCTTCGAAGAAGATTAATCTTTATATCTCTACCGACTTTTCTCTTTCGGCTGTCGATATATTAAAACTTTACGAAAAACGTTGGAAGATTGAACCGTTGTTTAACGAACTTAAAAATATTTTCTCCTTCAAGGATATTTGGATGCAAACAGCTTCCTCTTATCAAAAATTCTTGCACCTCAAACTTTGGGCTTTTATTATTACTCAACTTGCTTCGATTAACAATTCTGCTTCCATAGAGACTTTTGCGAAAAATTATGCAGCTAAAAAAGTCCTCTCTTAATTCAATTGATTCTTATAATAAACATTTTGCTAAGATGTCTAAACTGTAGTTACAAAAAAAATAAGTGAAAAAATTCCCGAAGTTATGGTGCTTACAGGCAAAACTGGGATGAAGGAAACAAGAGATACTCTGAAAAGAATATTAGAAACCCCGGCGGGTAAACAATTAACCTTAGTTGCAACAGGTAAATATATTGGAGAAGGTTTCGATGAAGCCCGGCTTGATACTTTATTTTTAGCAATGCCGATCTCCTGGAAAGGAACCTTACAACAGTATGTAGGCAGACTCAATAGGATACATGAAAATAAAAGTGAAGTACAAGTATATGACTATGTTGATATTCATGTGAGGATGTTGGAAAAAATGTACAACAAACGGCTTAACGGATATGCCTCTCTCGGATATAAAATAAAAGGCGATCTGGAAATAAGCGATCCCGTAAATTTCATTTACAACAAGAATAACTTTTTAACAGCATATACAAACGATATTGTGAATTCTCAAAGAGAAGTTTTTATTGTCAGTCCGTTTATTAGCAAGAGAAGGATAGATTATATGAGTGAACATTTTGAACATGCGTTGAGTAATAACTCAAAGATCATAGTTGTAACAAGACCGGTCGAAGAGTACAGGGAAAAGGATAAATTTGTTTTGAAACAATGTTTTGAAGTACTGGAAAATATTGGCACTCAAATATTATTCAAATCCAATATTCATCAGAAATTTGCGGTTATCGATAAACGAATAGTTTGGTACGGAAGTATAAACCTACTTAGCTTCGGCAACTCAGAAGAAAGTATCATGCGGTTAGAGAGTTCCAACATTGCAAATGAACTTTTACAGAGTATTGACAGTTAGTTTAACTGATTTCATAAACCTCGCCCGCAATCATTTGCGGAAGCTTCTTAAACAAATTCGGAATTAGAGGACGAATGTATTCCAAACGATTGAGACGTGTTTTCAAAACAATTACGGCTAGATTATATCTTTTAAGATTTTGTTGAAACTGTAAACTCTTATCTATAACAATAAATATTTCAAACCCAGATTCCGATGCTTTTACAAGTAAATCACCATTAATTATTCCAGACCAGCCCATATCTTGTACAATAAATACTTCGTGCAACTCAAATTCTTTTTTCAACCGCCAATTTAAACATTCATCAAGAAGTATTTTCATGCGGCTTCAATATTTTTTGTTAATATGTGTTCAGCTAATTCAAGAATTTCAATGACTTGCTCTTTTTTTACTGTTGGGAAATCGCTTAAAAAATTTTCGATAGTATCCCCGCTTTCAAGATAGTCAAACAAATTCTTAATAGGAACCCGTGCGCCTCTAAATACCGGCATACCGCTCAAAATGTCCGGTGAAGTGTATGAATAACATTTGTTTTCATAACTCTAACCTTTGTAACTTATTTCAAATATAATTATAATCGTATTGTTTTGGCAAAGGACTCTGAGTAAGAAAAACGAAAGCACTAATTCATTGATTAAACGTTAGTCAAAATGTAGCGCAGACCCGCCTACCATGCTAAAGGCAGGTAAACCGGACGGGCAGATTCGGAATCTGTGACTACTCTTTATTTTTTTACACAAGAATATATATTACCGGGTACAATTTTTTACAGAGGAGACAATCATGAAATTCGATTATGATATTCCCGACATTGAAGAAATCAAAGAAAGGTATATAAAATCCGAAACCGTTTACCAACGAGGACAAAGATTTGTTGACAATGAAATGTGCACTCTTGTAAGCGAGTCCGGGAATAAATTCAACTTCACCGTCGAGGATAGGTTTGACGATTTCAACGTAACAATTGCATTAATTCAAAAAAATTCCTCGTCGCAAGCCGGATTGATGTTTAGCTGTAATTGCACTTCGCTTGTTGCCTGCTGTCCGCATTCCGCTGCCTCACTTATTTTGCTGAAGATGAATTACGACGAAGGAAAAAACAAACTCAATTCCGAAAACGGCAAGTACACACGAAAGGAAATGATAAAACGCGTTTTGAAGGAACGGCAGGAACGCGCCGCCAAAGAAAAATTCGAAATTAAGTTGGTAGAAAACATCCACGGCTTTCATCAAATAAAAACTGCCGAAGGAAAAATTTATGAAATCACGATAAGAGATTTTGCAGCCGGCAGCGGTTATTGTTCTTGTCCCGATTTCAAAACAAATAAGCTCGGTACATGCAAGCATCTTATTTTTGCAGTCGATTACATGAAGAAGAAACAAAAGAATTTGATGTCACTTAAAAAACAGGATTACCCGATCATAGAAATTTACTGCGACCCTCATTACGATTATAACATAACATATTATTATGAACGTAAGCTTCCCTTGGAAATAGAAGCTCTTATTAAAAAGTATTTCAGCGAGGGGCAATATATTCTGCCCGAAAGATATTCCGTATTCCTAAAGTTTTTAGAAGAGTCCCGGGAATTCAAATCTATCTTAATCCGTCCCGAGGTAAGTGAAAAGATAGATAAATATTTTGAGAACCAATCAATTAGCTGTCTGCGCGAAAAAGTAACTCCGGATTTTTCAAAAATAAAAGCAAAGCTGTTCGACTACCAGAAGGAAAGCATTCTATTTTCATTGTTTAAAAAGGGAAACATCATTGCAGATGAAATGGGATTGGGCAAAACTCTCCAGGCAATTGCAGTGGCGTTGTTGAAAAAAGATGTTTACGGCATAAAGAAAATTTTAGTCGTTTGTCCGGCATCGTTAAAATACCAGTGGAAAAAGGAAATCGAACGTTATACAAACGAGAAAGCGGTCATCGTTGAAGGTATGCGAAACTCAAGGCATGGGCTTTATAAAAGCGGAGATGAATTTTTTATTATAGCCAACTACGAAGCGGTGA